>CAZIED010000001.1:0-39919 GCA_964538525.1 uncultured Pirellulales bacterium
GTATGCGTATGTACATCCGCCACGAGCGTCGTTCTGGCTTCATTTGGCTCAACGCCGAGGACTGCTCCTTCAAGTGTATTGCCGAATCCCCTTATATAGGCGTAGTCATTGTCGGAAAGAGCCTGATTAGTCAGCTCTTTATCGGAAATTTCAATCAGCCGAGCGAGAATATCTTCGAGATTCGTCAGGCGTTCTTCTGCTTGAGTGGATAGTGCTTTAAGGTTGCTTAAGCCTAATCGAGTCATTTGGGCCAGCGCAAGAAGCCGACCATAGAATTCAGGCACAGCCTCTATGTAACCGGTTACCTGCGGAGGAAGGCCGGTTGTAATCGGCGTGTAGCTCTGTTTGGCGTAAAGAATAGTGTCATGTCTCAGCTCCGTCCATGAAGAAAGTGCGGCGTTAAGCTCCTTTTTCTGCCAGGCCTCGGTCAGCATAAAGCTGGGGTATCCCTGGCTGAATTCGTTTATCAAGGCTCGTAAGGCATACAGCCAGCTCCAGTACAGATTGCGATTCCAGTCGTTTATTCCCAGCGCATTGAACTCGGCCTTGAGGCTGTCGAATTGCTGCTGGAAATTGACGTAAGCTGTGTCGTCTTCGCTGGTTAAGATGGTCTTGGCTCGTGCTGAGCCCAGGATTGCCATAACATCCAGTCCGCGAGGATAACACCTTGCCCAGCCGGTGCCGGTGAAGCCATAAGTGAAGGGTTTTGTAGCGGCAGTGCCGGTATAGTCCTGCACCTGCGGGAACACAAGCTGCTGAAATATGTACGAATCAGGTACGAACCGCTGGCCCATAAACCGCATACCTTTGGTTTTATCGAGCACTTCGGCAAGTGATTGAGGTGTCACCGGTAAGGTCACATTTGCATTACCTGTGCCGCCAAAGATTTTCGGCGACGGCAAAAGTGCCAGCTCAGCCTTGAGGGCAAAAAGATTGTTTTCATCTTGCAAGCTCGCAGGGTTGAAGCTGCTGCCGAAGAGCTTATTTATTGCAGCCAGATAATCATAAGGTGTAAGGTCATCCGCCAGGCCGACGTAGAAAGATGTAATCGTGTATATCCTTTCCCAAATCTGGCGGCTGGTGCGATACCCTACATTGACTGAGTCGATGTCTCCAGCCAGCAGCACCGCCTGCATCGTCTGAATCTTTGCGTCATACGTGCTGATAAGGGCATCGCCGGCAGGTCCCCAAGTCTCGGCGCCTTTCAGCAGAAATGCCATTCGTCCGTACCACATTAACGTCTTAAAATAGCGTTTTAATCCTTCGCTTTGGGTGTAATGGCCTCGCGGCACATACTGCGAATAGTCTTCTTTATAGATGAAGATGTCGCTATCTGCAAAGCCTGCGTGTGCATCGATTTTGGCTAATTCACTTGCCACGACGTCTGCGACAAGTGGTGGGGCAAAAGAGAGCGGGTCGAGCAGTTTCTGCGCAACAGCCAGATATGCCACGTTGCGCTTTGCCGCTTCTTTCAGGTCGCCTGTGTAAACTTCATGCTGTGCCAGTGCATTATAGAGAAGAACCACCGTCAAGGCCTGAATGTCAGGCAGAAAATGGCTTTCTTCAATATCTTTTAGCGTTTCATCGAACTGGATATGGTAAAGGTGCAGAAGAGTATCGGCTGTAACGAACAAGGGTACGTTCATCTGTCGCAGGTTTTCGTACGGCTTAACTATGTCGTCGCGATTGGCATCGGGAACCTGGAAGTCGTATTCAACGATAGCAAAGCCATTTTGCGTAATCAGTGGTGCGACATTGCTTAGATTAAGCCTCGAATCCATGTCGGTATAGTTGCCGATGGTCTGTAAATTGAGTGGAAGGGTATAACCCGGCGCATTCGGCTCAATTGTAGTGTGGTAAGGCGTGTAATATTCACTAAAGTTGGATTTACTGTCATTGCCTTGTACTGCCTGTGCGCTAATACTAATCGCCAAGATAATGGCTGTTGTGTTAACGAGTTTTTTCATTTGCGTAACCTCCTAAAGAATTCATATACATTTCGGATTATATCACAGAAAAAACTCTGCTTCAAGCAGATTCATAGCTTCTAATTATGGTAATTCGGAAAATTTAGGCTAAATGAGAAGTTTTTTCTCGCAAACTTCCGGACGTAAAACTCAAAAGGTTATTTAACCCCGAATTCTAAACACTTAACAGGCAGGTTAAAGCTTTAATTGTCTTAAAGCCGATATTGATAATATAGGAGTTCACAGTGCTTTAGAGACCCAAACTTTACAACACAAGACTCCAATCTTGAATCTTTATATATGCTTTTAGCTCAAAAACAATCTATTGCTGAAAAAAACCCGGCTTTACCTTTAGAGCAGAGTATCGACGATTTTCTTAATTATTTGACCGTGGAGGCGGGCTTGTCCGATAACACGGTTTTGGCTTACGGCAGAGACCTGACGAGCTTTTTGAAATATTGTACGTCGAACAAAATCAATGGATTGCGGCAGATAACTTCAAACCTTGTACGTAACTATCTGCAGTTTCTCACCCATAATCAGATGAGTGAAAACTCGATTAAACGAAGCCTTGTCGCAATACGTATGATGATGCGGTTTGCAAAGCTTATGGGACTTGTCGAGGATGATGTAACCGGCACGCTCGAAAGCCCGAAGGTCTGGCAGAGGCTGCCGGTTATCTGCAGCAAACAGCAGGTTATCAACCTTCTAAGTGCTCCACAGCCGACCGACCCGTTTTACCTGCGAGATAGGGCGATGCTCGAATTGCTTTACGCCACCGGCGTCCGGGCCAGTGAGGTGGCAGGTCTGAGAACTTCCGATCTGAACATTCAGGTAGGCTACCTTCGATGTTACGGCAAAGGCGGAAGAGAGCGGGTGATTCCGCTCGGCAGGATAGCATCAGCGGCGATAGTCGATTATTTGACTGCTCCCGAAGGACGTGCAAAGCTAATCAAGCCTAAAAGTGCAGATTTTCTTCTATTGTCACGAACAGGCAGGCCTTTGAGCCGTATTGAAATCTGGAGATTGGTTAAAAAATATGCAATTCGTGCAGGTATGCCGAGGAATCTAACGGTACATACATTAAGACACTGTTTCGCAACGCATCTACTGGCTGGAGGAGCAGACCTGCGCAGCATACAAGAAATGCTCGGACATGTGGATATAGCCACAACTCAAATATATACGCACGTTGACCAGGATAGATTGCGAAGGATTCATAAGAAGTTCCATCCGAGGCCGTAAACGAGAAAAAATCCCGCGATAAACCCGTCCCCTCGACTTTGCTCGGGGCAGGCCTAAGCCAGGTCGAAGGATCGCGGGGCTAAATATTAAAAAAACTTCCGATAGTCAATTGACTTAAATAAGATAATAAGTAAAATTGTTGTATCTCTGCGAAGAAACTCTTGTTTGAGGTCAACCGAATGGGCGGAAAACGGCTGATTCTGTTAATGTTGCTGCTTTTCTTTGGGATATTTCAACAAACCGGGATTGCGCAAGATAAGACCACATCGGCCGAAAGTAAACCTGCTACCGAACCTAAGCCTGATGAGCAGCTGGAAATCAACAAAAATACACTTCTTAAAGGTCCCAGCGAGGATATCCGTGTAAAAGCCGCAACGGTGATGTTATATAGCAGCGACCCGCTGGCTCGAAAAATTATCCTTGATACTCTAAAACAGTCAGAAAATGCAGCGGCACGAGCGGCTGTGTGCAAAGCACTTATACAAACGCGGGCTGCACAGAAGCCGATTGAGAATAAGCAAGAGTTTATTCAACCTTTGTTTGAGATGCTGGCTTCTACCGATGATTCTACCGGAGCCAGGCTTGCTGCCGAATCGACCTTAATTTTCAGGTATGACCAGATACAAGAGCTTATAGAACGTTTCGTTACAGATGCTTCATTGCCACTAAAAGCCCGTTTAAATGCGATATATACATTGAGACTTCACCCGGATATAAAGGCTATATTTAAGCTGCTGAATCTTCTTGATGACCCTGATAGTCAGGTGGCTTCGGCATCGCAGACCGCCCTAAATTCCATGGGCATACCGGCGAGCAAAGACCCCGAAGCACGAAAAAAAATTATAAGTGAGCTTGAAGGACAAGGACTGGATGCGTTCTTGCGAGACAGGCTGATTACCAGAGAAACAGAGATACGCAGGCTTGAGACCAGATTAAGCGTATGGCAGGAACGCTATCTGTCGGCACTTGATAAAATATATGATTCAACTACCGATGACGCAGCAAAGGGGAAATTTTTGGCTGAACAACTGTCTGTTTCGGAATCTTTGATGAAATTGTGGGCTTTGGATAAGATTTCACAACGGCGGACAGGCACAAATCCGAAATTGCCCATCGAGCTGGGACCGATTTTGATGAATTTGATTTCCGACCAGGATAGAAATGTCCGCCTTAAAACTGCCAGGCTTTTGGCACTTATGGGAGAATTGGATACAGCCCAGCAGCTGCTGGAGCAGCTCAAGATCGAGCAGGATGATGAGGTTAAAACTGAGCTATTCGTTGCACTTGGCAGGGCTTGTTACCTGGCCTTATTGCCGGATGCAAAGTTTAAGATTTCAGTCGATATAAGAAAACAGACCCTCGAATGGGCGGTAAAGTATCTGTCCGAGCAGGATCCTCAAAAGGTGCGCAAGGGCGCTGAAGTAATAAGAAGATTGCTTGAGCAGGATGGATTAACCGCAGAAGAGGTTGATAGATGCCTTGTTTTGCTTGTGGAGAGATTTAACCAGCAAGGCAGTATCGCCGAAGGTGCTTTGCGAGGAGAGCTGCTTAGTGCAATGACAGGACTTTGTGCACCCCAGAGTTTTCACAATGCACAGGCAAAGAAACATTTTAGGCCTTTATTTGAGAAGGCTCTCAGCGATAAAACGGATCTGGTTCGCGAAGCTGCGGTGGATGGGCTTATCTATATCGATAAGGCTGGGGCATTAAAAGACTTGAGAAAGAATTATATTAACGATAACAGCGTAATCGTGAGAAAGAAGCTTATCGACCTTGCCGGGGAAGTGGGGTCAAAGGAAGACCTCACCTGGCTGGCAGGGAAAATCGGGTCTAATGCCGAGAGCGAGCCGGCCTGGCAGGCGATGCTCAAGATATTCAATAGCTCTAATGCAGCCGTCTTGAATGAATGGACGGACGTATTTTTTTCTGAAAATAGCCAATATAGGCTCTCAGATGAGCAAAAAAGTGCGTTTCTTGAGATAGCAGAGCGAAAGGCTATCAGTGAAAACAAACAGGATATTATAAAGAGCGTCAGAGATAAATTGGCTGCTATTTATTTTAAGATAGGTCAGTACGAAAGGGCGGCTGATTATCTGGGAAAATTGTATGAAGCTGCCAAGACCGGAAGGGAAAAAGAGGAAATTTTACCAAGATTGCTGAGTGCATATCTGAGGTGGTCCAAAATGGAGGCGGCGGCCAAATTAGTCGAAAACCGCCTGCTGGAAAAAGACGTAGAGCCGCAGTGTCTTATTACGCGTGCGATAGATGATTATATAAATAATCCGCCGGCCGGAGCTAACACTCAGGAATTGTTAAAAATCCTGTCAGGTATAAAGCTCCCTGTAGAAAGGCCGATTTGGCGGCAGCAAATTATAGACTGGAATGAACGAATTAAAACGTCGGAGGCAGAGAAAGACTTAGATATACCAACGATTGAGTGAAACCTCTATAATAGGGGCATAATTGAGAGGGATGGGCAGGCGGATTCGGCTGGGGTAGTTTCTGTGGGAAAACCGGGTAATACAATTATTTTGTCATTTTTTAATTTTTTTCGAATTTTGTCTTTTTTATCTTTGCACTAATAAGGTTATTTCCGTATTCTATTGGTTTTATATTATTAAATAAACATTCATTAAGCGTCTTTAGATAAGCTTATTGTTTGAGGAAAAGAGGGTGTGAACATTTGCTACGCTGCATGCATAGCACAATGAAGGTGTTTGTAGGTATTGAGCGCAGGATTAGTGCCGTACTAATGACGATAAAGGTTTTGCTGCTGTAGCTCAGCTGGTAGAGCGCTTCCTTGGTAAGGATGAGGTCATGGGTTCAAATCCCATCAGCAGCTAAATGTAATGTATGCAGGGCTGGGCTGATTGGTGGATGTTTCAGTCAGGTTTTTGGCTAATTATATCAAATAATATATGTGAAGAATTTGTTGTGGGATGAGCAAATGAGCAATAACCGGCAAATTGGAGGTTAGTATAACAATGGCTAAAGCGGTATTCGAGCGGACAAAACCACATGTAAACGTTGGAACAATCGGTCACGTTGACCATGGCAAGACTACTTTAACGGCTGCGATGACAAGAGTGATGGATTTCAAGGGACTGTCGAAGTTCAAGTCCTATGATGAAATCGCCAAGGCATCGGAATCGCAGGGCCGACGCGATGAAACTAAAATTTTGACAATTGCCACCGCGCATGTCGAGTATGTGACGGAAAATCGGCACTATGCGCATGTCGATTGCCCCGGTCACGCGGATTATGTCAAGAACATGATTACCGGTGCAGCACAGATGGATGGTGCTATTCTTGTCGTCAGTGCAGCAGACGGACCTATGCCGCAGACCCGCGAGCACATTCTGCTGGCCCGTCAGGTTAATGTGCCTACCATGATTGTTTTCCTGAATAAAGTCGATTTGGTGGACGATCCTGAACTGATCGATTTGGTTGAGCTTGAGATAAGAGATCTGTTGAATAAATACGAGTTCCCGGGCGACGACACGCCGATTATAAGAGGTTCCGCTCTGAAGGCAATGAGAGCTGAAAGCATCGATGACCCCGCATGTCCGTCTATTATTGAATTACTGAGGGTGATGGATGAATATATCCCGATTCCGGTTCGCAATGTGGATAAGCCGTTCCTTATGCCGGTTGAAGACGTTTTCAGCATCAAGGGCCGCGGCACGGTCGGCACCGGCAGAGTTGACCGTGGCCGAATCAGGGTCGGCGATGAGGTTGAAATCATCGGTCTTTCAAAGGAGACACGTAAAACCATTGTCACCGGCGTGGAGATGTTTAATAAAACCCTCAATGAGGGCCAGGCTGGTGACAATATAGGTTTGCTTTTACGCGGAGTGGAGAAAAAGGAGCTGGAGCGAGGGCAAGTCGTAGCTATACCGGGCAGTATCACTCCTCATACCAAATTTCATGCTGAGGTCTATGTGCTGACCAAAGAAGAAGGTGGACGTCATACGCCATTCTTCCCAGGTTACAAACCGCAGTTTTATTTCAGAACCACAGATGTCACCGGTTCGATTCTTGGGCTGTTGAGCACAGAAGGTAAATCTGCCGAGATGTGTATGCCGGGCGATAATATAACCATGGAGGTGGAGATTATCTTCCCCATCGCAATGGAAGAAGGCCTGCGTTTTGCTATTCGAGAAGGCGGCAGAACGGTCGGTGCTGGTGTAGTGACGAAGATTATTGCATAGCATTTCTGAATAATCACTGTGCTTTGCAGGGGTAAAAGATAGTGCTACAGCCGGCGGGAAAGAATCTTCGGTTAATACCTACGGTTTGGCAAATAATTTTTGGATACGTGGCCTGCGTGGCAGGTTTAGGTTTCTATGGCAAAGAAAAAAAGCAAAAGGGAAAATGTTTGGCTTGAATGTTCGGAATGCAGCGGCAGAAATTATCGCACGAGCATAAACGTAGCTGAAGGTGTGCCGAAAATCGAGCTTAAAAAATTCTGCAAAAAGGAACGTAAACATACTGTTCACAAGATTCGACGTAAGTAGGGCTAATGCGTCTGTTCGAGACGTGAGGTGTAAATGGTAGGCCAGTAGCTCAATTTGGCAGAGCATCGGTCTCCAAAACCGAAGGTTGCGGGTTCGATTCCCTCCTGGCCTGCTTGGTTTTGTTAGAGATGGTTGTAAATAAAGGTTTTTAATTAGGATTTTAGCGTGATTTTTAAAATTTATAAAGCCGGACAGGGAAAGTACACAAGACTATGCAGTGGTATTGGTGTTGCCGTCGTTATAGGATTGGGTTGTTTGCGGCTGTATAATATGCTGGAGACGGCTGATTTGGGATTGTGGGTGGAGAGAATGGTGCCGGCTGTTTTGTTTGTCGCGTTGGGCGCTTTGACTCTTTGGCTGATCAATAAGCCTACCATTGCGGACTTTATGATCGCAGCCGAAGGTGAAATGAAAAAAGTGAACTGGTCCAGCAGGAGAGAAGTGGCGTTTTCAACACTGATTGTTATCATAGTTGTAGTTTTTCTGGCTCTGATTATTGGATTTACAGATACGATTTTCCAGTTGTTCTTTGGCTGGCTTTTGGGATAAGCCATAACCATAATTTGGGATAAGGCATAAACTGTGCGCTGGTTTGTTCTGCGAGTT
Source organism: uncultured Pirellulales bacterium (assembly GCA_964538525.1). Classification (GTDB taxonomy): domain Bacteria; phylum Planctomycetota; class Phycisphaerae; order Sedimentisphaerales; family Anaerobacaceae; genus CAZIED01. Next base: position 8,336 of record CAZIED010000001.1, read on the forward strand.
GCGGCAAATAAAGAGATGCAGGTAAGAGATACCCTCGACCAGAAGGTGCAGCAAGAGGGTTTGACCGATATTATTGGCAGGATAGAAGTTCCTGTGGAGCAGATTAAGCGTATCCGAGGCGGCAAGCAGACGGTGTACAAACGAAAATTGTATCCCGGCTATGTTTTTATGGAAATGGAGCCGACCGAGGACGGCCGGGTGCCGGAAAGAGCCTGGTTTATGATAAAAGGAACCTCAGGCGTGGGAGATTTTATCGGCACGGAGGGAGTTCCCACCCCGATGAGAGACACCGACGTGGCAAAGATGCTGCTGGAGGCAGAAAAACCTGAGGAAGCACCGAGCATTAAGGTCGAGTTTAACAAGGGAGACCATATTAAAATCAGGGAAGGCGCATTCGAAAACTTTGAAGGTACTGTAGATTCGATTGATTCCGAGCGCGGGATTGTGAAGGTTATTGTGACTATTTTTGGCCGAAGCACCCCGCTGGACATAGAATATTGGCAGATTGAGAAATTATAATTGAGAAGGGCAATTTTTTAATATTTGAGAGAAAAGGTAAAGATGGCCAAAGAGATAGCGGTAAAGATAAAGTTGCAAGCGCTGGGCGGCCAGGCGACGCCGGCACCGCCGGTTGGGCCGGCTTTGGGTCAGCATGGCGTAAATATTGGTCAATTTGTATCGCAATTTAATGAGCGGACAAAGCAGCTTAACGGAACGCCAGTGCCGGTTGTGATAACTGTTTATAAGGATAAAAGTTTTACGTTCGAGGTTAAAAGTCCGCCGGCGGCGGTCCTGCTTAAACAGGCGGCGGAGATTGCAAAAGGAAGCGGTGTTCCGAATAAGGAAAAGGTCGGAAAAGTTACCGCTGAGCAGGTCCGCAAGATAGCCCAGACCAAATTTAAGGATTTGAACGCATACGACCTCGAGTGTGCTGAAAAAATTATACGGGGCACCGCCAGAAGTATGGGTATCGAAATAATTGAAAACAGCTAATAAAGATGTCACAGGGCGATTTACAATATGAGATTAAGAGGCAAGAGATACAAAAAAGAGCTGCAACAGGCCGGCGATGAGCAGATGAGCCTGGCTGATGCGGTTGCGAAGGTAAAAACCTTTAACTCGGTTAAGTTCGACCAGAGCATACGGTGTGTATTGCACCTGGGCATCGATACCAAGCAGGCCGAGCAGCTTGTTCGCGGCTCAATATCTTTACCTCACGGGATAGGCAAGCAAAAAAAGGTTATAGCCTTTTGCGAAGAAGCCGCTGTTGAGTCCGCTAAAAAGGCCGGGGCTATTGAGGCCGGATGCGATGATTTGATTAAAAGAGTCTCCGATGGCTGGATGGATTTCGATGTGGCCATAGCCTCGCCGAAGGTGATGGCAAAAGTAAGCAAGCTTGGCCGACTTCTTGGTCCGCAGGGCAAGATGCCTTCACCCAAAAACGGGACGGTGACCGAAAATATAGATACGGCTATTGCCGAGTTTACCGCAGGAAAGGCGGAATTTAAAAATGATGCCGGCGGCAACGTGCATCTGGTCGTCGGCAAGCAGAGCTTTGATGCAAATAAACTAATAGAAAATATCGAAGCATTTGTCTCACACATAAAGAAGATTAAACCACAAACGGCAAAGGGCACATATATAAAGAGGATGTGCATATCTGCAGCTATGAGCCCTGCCATAGATGTTATTGTTTCATAGCCGGCTGGTTTTTCAGCGTTCGGTTGGATTCTGTATATTAACAGGTGAAAGATGAGCAAATACGTAAAAGGATTATTGCAGGCTGAGCTGGAAAAGAAAATAGCCAACGAAGGTATTAAAGATTTTTTGATCGTAAGCACCGTTGGTATCAACGGTATCAATAACAATCTGATGCGAGGCGAGCTGAAGAAAAAGGGCATGAGGCTGCTGGTGGTGAAGAATTCGCTTATTAAAAAGGTTCTGCTTAACTGCAAGTTGGAAAAGGCGCTGGAGCTGTTTAATGGTCCCTGCGCTATTGCTTATGGTGGTGACAGCATTGTAGATCTGGCCAAAGAGTTTACTGAGTGGCGCAGAAAACTTCAGGCAATAGAGATTAAGGGAGCCTTTCTTGATAATTCAGCTTTAGATGCCAAGGCAGCCGAGGCGATTGCCAGGATGCCCACGCGTGCGGAGCTGCAGGGCCAGATTGTCACTCTGATATGCTCGCCCGCCGCAAGATTGGCTGGTTGTTTTGGCGCTCCTGCTGCAGTTATCGCTGGTTGTATCAAGACCATTATTGAAAAGGCTGAAAAGCAGGCGGCTTGAACAAAATTTAAGGTTGCCTGTATGGTTGCCCCGGCAACGGGTTAAACGGAACTGTGGTGTTTCGGCTACCATCAGGCGTTGCTTAATAGGAGTTAATACAAATGGCAGAAGAAGCAAAGAAAGAAGAAGCACAACAGTCGGGGACAAAATGGAGCAGCGGTATTAAGAAGCTCGGCGATGAGATAGTAAAGCTGTCACTGATGCAGGCAAAAGAGCTTGCGGATTATCTCAAGCAGGAATATGGGATAGAGCCGGCTGCGGGTGGTGCCGTCATGATGGCAGGCCCGGCTGCGGCGGCAGGTGCAGCTCCTGAAGAATCTAAGGAGAAAACCATCTTTGATATAGTTCTGAAGGGATTTGGGGATAAGAAGATACAGGTTATCAAGGAGGTAAGGGCCTTGACGGGGCTGGGATTGAAAGAGGCAAAAGACCTCGTGGAAGGTGTTCCGAAGACCGTCAAGAAGGGACTTACGAAGGAAGAGGCTGAAAACGCAAAAAAGCAGCTTGAAGCAGCAGGTGCCGTAGTTGAGCTGGCGTAAACTCATAACCACCGCAGGGTATCTTTTAATTGTGGGAGGCAAAGATGCTTCAACAAACTGTTCGTAATTTTGGAAAAGTTCGGGAGACGGTTGAAATCCCGGACCTCGTAGCGATACAAAAAGCCAGTTTTGAGCGCTTCTTGCAGATAGATGTGCCCCAGGAGAAAAGAAAGTGCATCGGTTTGGATGCTCTGTTTCGTGAGACGTTCCCTATAGAAAGCTACGATAAGAAGATGACATTGGAGTACCTTTACTATGAGCTGGAGAAACCCCACTACACAGCTACGGAGTGCCGGCAGCTCAGATTGACTTATGCCTACCCTTTGAAGGTTCATTGTCGGCTGCGAAGCGACGCCGGCGAGGATTTGGCCGAGCAGGGAATATACCTCGGTGAAATCCCGGTTATGATAGGGGGCGGTGAGTTTATCATCAACGGCGCCGTCCGTGTGATAGTTAGTCAGCTTCACCGCAGTCCCGGTGTTGATTTTGTTATCGAGAGCAAAGAAGGCGATAGAGTGCTTCACGGCGGAAGAATCATTCCTGAACGTGGAAGCTGGATTGAGATAGGAGTTACGCAGAAGGATATAATTATTGTAAAAATTGACCAGTCCAGTAAAATACCGGCAACAATTTTTTTACGCTCCATCAGTCCTGAATATGGTGCTAATGAGCAGATATTGCGTTTATTTTATCCGACGAAGATTGTGCCGGTGGATAAGCTGTCACCGTCTATGTGGTCGGTGGAGCGGATTGTTGACACGCAAACCGGCGAAATCCTGGTAAAGGCCGGCGCACAAATAAGCGACAGGATTTCTTCGATACAGCAAAAAAGCGGTCTGAAAAAAGTCGAAATCATCGAGGATGTTCGAGATACGCTTATTTTAAACACCCTTGCCGAAGATGATTGTCAGAGCCACGAGCAGGCGCTGTTAAGGTTGTATATCAGATTAAGGCCGGGCAATCCTCCCAATAAGGATAAAGCCAAAACTTTCTTTGCCGAGAAATTTTTTGACCAAAATCGTTATCGGCTGGGCAAGGTCGGTCGATTCAGATTGAATCGTAAATTTGAGCAGAATATTGATGAAAATGAGATGACGCTTCGGCCGGAGGACTTCTTAAACACCATGAAATATATCATGGCCTTGAGAAACAACCAGGGCGAGGTTGATGATATTGACCATCTCGGAAATAGAAGGCTTAGAACCATTGATGAGCTGGCCGCTGATGAAATACGCAAAGGACTGCTCAAGCTTCGAAAAACCATTCAGGAACGCATGAGCATCAAAAGAGATGCTCAAGAGCCGCTGAAAATTGCCGACCTTGTTAATTCCAAGAGCGTTGCCAGCAGTATTAACTATTTCTTTGGCCGAGGCGAGCTGAGCCAGGTTGTTGACCAGACTAACGCTTTAAGTCAGTTGACCCACGAAAGGAGGCTTTCTGCTCTCGGCCCCGGCGGATTGAACAGGAGGCGTGCGGGCTTTGAAGTTCGTGACGTTCATATCAGTCACTATGGCAGAATCTGTCCCATTGAAACGCCGGAAGGAACGAATATCGGATTGATTTCTTCATTGGCAATATATGCAACCGTTGATGAATACGGATTTTTGCTTACACCATATCGCAAGGTAAAGGACGGCAAGCTTACAGAGCAGGTGGTGTATATGCGAGCCGATGAGGAATTAAGGGCGATATTTGCACCACCTACCGCGGTAGATGTAGACAGCGGCAGGCTTCATAAAGGACTGGTTCTTGCCCGTAGTAAGGGTGGAGAATTATCGCACGTTTCAAACGAAGATGTTGAATACATTGATATATCACCCAAGCAGATAGTCGGCGTATCGGCTTGTCTTATTCCTTTCCTGGAGCATGATGATGCAAACCGAGCTTTGATGGGCTCGAATATGCAGCGGCAGGCAGTTCCTTTGTTAAAAACCGAGCCTCCTCTGGTTGGCACCGGCATAGAAAGTGTGGTGGGTCAATACTCAAGTATGGTCGTGCGAGCACAGAATAGCGGCGTTGTTACTTCGGTGGACTCTAACAGGATAGTTATCAATCACACCGAAGAATACAAGCTCAAGAAGTTTGAAGGTCTGAATGAAAGAACCTGCCTCAATCAAAGACCTGTCGTTGCGTTGGGTGAGAAGGTAAAGGCCGGCCAGATTATAGCCGATGGCGGGGGCACATCGCAAGGTGTGTTGGCTCTGGGTAAAAATGTTCTGGTAGGGTTTGTTTCTTTTGACGGATTTAATTTTGAAGATGCGATTATTGTAAGCGAAAGGCTTTGCACAAAAGATACCTTTACCAGCATTCATATCGACGAATTTACCGCGGAGATTCGCGAAACCCGCCTGGGCAAGGAAGAATTTACTCGTGATATTCCAAACGTCAGCGAGAAGGCTCTGCGAAACCTTGATGAGCATGGTATAGTCCGCGAGGGGACAAGGATTTGTCCGGGCGATATTCTGGTTGGCAAGGTTGTCCCAAAGAGCAAGACCGAGCTGACGCCGGAGGAAAAGTTGCTGCACGCCATATTCGGCAGGGCCGGGGAAGATGTCAAAAATGACTCACTGGAGCTACCCAGCGGATATGAGGGTGTGGTAATAAAGACGGAGCTATTCACCAGAAGGGGGGCTGGTACTGAAGAGCAGAAAAAAGAGCTGGCCTCTCAGGTAAAGCAGTGTGAAAAAGAGGTGCAGGACAAGCAATGTGTCATATTCAGGCAGATGATAAATGCCATACATGAAAAGCTCGATATCAACATTATTGATCCATCCACGCGTCAAAAAGTCGGCGTCAGCACCGACGACGAGGTTATTTACGAGCAGATAGAAAACTTTGATATTAAGTGGGTCAAACCTGCATCGGCACGGGATGGTGTGCAAAAGACAGTTGATAAATTCTGGGCCAAGATTACGGAGCTTAAGGAGGAAAAGGATCGCAAGATAGATAGATTGAAGCATGGCGATGAGCTGCCCAGCGGTGTTATTCAGATGGCAAAGGTTTATGTGGCGATTAAAAGGACCTTGTCAATCGGCGATAAAATCGCCGGCAGGCATGGCAATAAGGGAGTTATCGCCAAAATTATGCCTGAAGAGGATATGCCTTTTCTTGAGGATGGCACCTCTCTTGACATATTGCTCAATCCCCTCGGTGTGCCGAGCCGAATGAATGTCGGGCAGATTCTTGAGACCCATCTTGGCTGGGTAGCTAAAGTATTGGGCTTTAATGCCGTCACGCCGGTTTTCGATGGTGCTTCTGAAGAGGATATCCAGAAGCTAAACGATGAGGCAAACGAGCTTATGAGACGGCGGAAAACAGAGCTTGAAGAAAAAGTTCAGGCACCACCCCATGATGAGTTTTTCATAAATATCCCCAAAACACTCAAGGCTCAATTGTATGACGGCAGAACAGGTGAGCCGTTTGATCAGCAGGCGACAATCGGATATATATATATAATGAAGCTGCATCATCTTGTTGATGACAAGATTCACGCAAGGGCAACCGGCCCATACAGCTTGATTACGCAGCAGCCGTTGGGCGGCAAGGCCCGAACCGGCGGACAAAGGTTCGGCGAGATGGAGGTTTGGGCGCTGGAAGGTTACGGAGCCGCTTATACACTTCAGGAAATGCTGACCGTCAAGAGTGATGATGTAGAGGGTAGAACAAAGATTTACGAATCTATGGTCAAGGGACAAAACACCCTCGAAGCAGGGACGCCTCTATCTTTTGACGTTTTGTGCAATGAAATAAGAGGGTTGGGGTTAAATATCCAGCTTGAAAAGAAAAAACTTGGAAGCTTCGCTCTATAGAATTGGTTATGCTTTGTAGAAATGACAGTGGGTCTTTTCTATAGAGCAAATTGATTACAAAATAGTCAATTACAAGGGGCTATAAATGTTGGGAAATATTTACGATCGTATAAATGATTATGGTTCGGTCAAGATCTCGTTGGCCAGTCCCAACGATATCCGCAGCTGGTCTTTCGGCGAGGTACGCAAGCCTGAGACTATTAATTACCGCACCTATCGGCCGGAAAAAGACGGCTTATTCTGTGAGCGAATCTTTGGGCCGGAAAGAGACTGGGAATGTGCCTGCGGCAAATATAAAGGGACGAAGTTCAAAGGGATAATTTGCGACCGCTGCGGAGTCAAGGTCACGCACAGCCGTGTCCGCCGCAAAAGAATGGGACATATTAATCTGGCGGCGCCGGTGGTTCATATTTGGTTTTTCAAATCCATACCGAACCGTCTCGGCACGATTCTCGGAATGAAATCGTCCGATATGGAAAAGATTATTTACTTCCAGGATTATGTTGTTACAGATCCGGGACAAAGTCCGCTTGCAATGGGACAGCTGCTTAGCGAGGAAGAGTTCCGCGAGGCAGCGAGCAAGTACGGCAGCTCTTTTAAGGCTTCGATGGGCGCAGAGGCTATCAAGGCATTGTTGGAAAAACTCGATTTGGAGGCTGTTAGCGCGCAGCTAAGGCGTGACATAGCCAAGACAAGCAGTGCCCAGAAGGTCAGAGACCTCACAAAGCGGCTCAAAACGGTTAATGAGCTGATTAACAGTAAAAATAAGGCTGACTGGATGGTGCTTGAAGCTGTTCCTGTTATTCCGCCGGATTTGCGTCCGTTAGTGCTTCTTGAGAGGGATAATTTTGCAACCAGTGATTTGAATGACCTTTATCGGCGAATAATAAATCGAAACAACCGCTTGAAAAAGCTGATGGACCTTAATGCGCCGGAAGTGATTATTCGCAACGAGAAGCGCATGCTGCAGCAGGCGGTTGATTCGCTGCTGGACAATTCAAGATGTCGAAGACCTGTTTTGGGCAGTAATAATCGACCCTTAAAATCCTTGACCGACATGATTAAAGGAAAGCAGGGCCGATTCCGTGAAAACCTGCTCGGAAAGCGGGTGGATTACTCCGCCCGGTCTGTAATTGTAGTAGGGCCGAATCTGCAATTGTACCAGTGCGGTCTTCCTAAAAAAATAGCTTTGGAGCTGTATCAGCCTTTTATCATTCGCAGGCTCAAGCAGCATGGTATTGCCGATACTATCAAGTCTGCCAAACGGATGATAGAAAGACGTGACGATATAATCTGGGATATTCTGGAGGAAGTTATACATCAGCATCCCGTGCTGCTTAACCGTGCTCCCACGCTGCACCGTATGGGCGTTCAGGCTTTTGAGCCGATCCTTGTGGAAGGTAATGCCATCATGCTTCATCCGCTGGCCTGCAAAGGATTCAATGCCGATTTCGACGGCGACCAAATGGCGGTGCATTTGCCCTTGAGTGTTGAAGCGCAGGCGGAAACGCATATTTTAATGATGACTATAGCCAATATTTTTTCACCTGCCAACGGCTCTCCGATGGTCGGGCCTTCCCAGGATATGGTGATGGGTAACTATTACCTGACAATTATGCCTGAAGAATTGCACCCAAGAAGTGCTGATTCTCGACCGGAATTCCAAGAGCGGTCCGCTATGGGCGGAAAGCTTTTTAGAGATACTTTTGAGGCCATGATGGCTTATGAGATGGGTAAAATTGGTTTGCATGATAAAATCAAAGTGCGTATCTCAAAACGGCTTTCCAAGCAGGAAAAGCCGTCTTCGGGGTATAAAGTAATTGAGACAACCGCTGGAAGATGTATATTCAATGACATACTGCCTGAAAGTATGGCGTTTTACAATATGACGATGGCTCAGAAGAAATTGAGCCAGGTAATATCCGATTGTTTCGAATTTGCAGGTTCCGCTGCGACAATAGACCTTCTGGACAGGATAAAGAACCTCGGCTTTAAGTATGCTACACTTGCAGGTTTGAGCTTTGGTCTTACTGACTTGAAAATACCGGTAAAGAAGGCAGAGATTATTGGCGAGACAGAGAAAAAGGTCGGCAAGATCCAGAAAAATTATAGTGAAGGCGTCTTGACCGACCGGGAAAGGTACAATCAGGTTATAGATGCCTGGACTAATGCCCGCGTAGCGGTTACCAACGAAATGATACGCGGCCTTAAAGAAGATACTAAAGAAGATGGTTCACCATACCTGAATCCTATATATCTTATGACCGATTCCGGCGCCAGAGGAAGCATCGACCAGATTCAGCAGCTTGCAGGGATGCGAGCCTTAATGGCCAAACCCAGCGGCGAGATCATCGAGACGCCCATCAAATCTAACTTCCGTGAGGGATTGACCGTTCTTGAATATTTTAGCTCCACGCATGGAGCGCGTAAGGGACTGGCTGATACGGCTCTAAAGACCGCTAATTCTGGTTATCTTACCCGCAAGCTTATTGACGTAGCCCAAAATGTAATCATTATTGAGCGGGATTGCCAGACCCTGCAGGGAATTACCAAAAGTATGGTCAGCAGAGGCGAACAGATCGATATTCCTCTCTCACAGCTTATTATAGGAAGAACTGCCAGAGATAATATCCGCAACCCGATTACCGATGAGATGATTGTTCGTGAGAACGAGGTTATAACCCCGGAATCGGCGGCGAAGATTGAAGCTTTAGGCCTTGATGCCATCAGAGTCAGAAGCCCGTTGACTTGTGATAGCCCGTTTGGAATATGCGCGAAATGTTTTGGCTGGGATTTGAGCACCGGCCGATTGGTCGAGGAAGGTTCGGCTGTAGGTATCATTGCGGCACAATCAATTGGTGAGCCCGGCACACAATTGACACTCCGCACGTTCCATACCGGCGGTGTCGCTTCAAGAGCTATTCTGGAGCGTGAGCAGAAAGCCACCTATAACGGAAAGGTTCAGTATCGTGATATCAATGCCGTTTCCTTTGAGCTTGGTGATGGTATTTCACAGATAGTGGCACTGAAGCGTAATGGTGAAATGTTAATTCTTGATGTAAAGGACCGAGAGCTTGATAGGTTCAAAGTGCCTTATGGCGGCATCATTTTGGTCAAGGATGGTCAGAAGGTAAAAGCTGGAACTACCCTGTTCAGATGGGACCCGCACCGTACGCCGATTTTGGCTGAGGTGCCGGGTATTATTCGGTTTGTGGATATTGTGGAAGGTGAAACAGTTCAGACAGAAGAATTGAAGATTAAAAGTTCAAAACCAAGAACCAAAGATTCGGAACAGGATATCGCTGCGAAAGAGCCGAGAATTGTGGAAAGACCCGTTGTGATCGAGCACAAAGGCGACAAACATCCACAAATTATTATAGAAGATGCCAGCGGCAAAATTCTTGATGTGCACTACCTGCCTGCGGGAGCAAGAATCGAGGTGGTCGAGGGCGAGCGTGTACAGGCAGGCCAGCTGCTTGCTCATCAGCCCAGAGCAACCGGCGGTACTCAGGACATCACCGGAGGTTTGCCTCGTGTCACCGAAGTATTTGAGGCCCGCAAGCCCAAAGACCCTGCAGCTATGGGTGAAATTAGCGGCCGAGTTGAGCTGCGAAGCGACAAGCGAAAAGGTAAAATGACCATCATCATTCGCTCCGAATCGGGTATGGAGAAGGAGCATCACGTGCCGCGCGACAGACATTTGAATGTTCACGCAGGCGATATGGTGGAAGCCGGCGATTCCTTGACGGATGGGCCATTAGTCCCTCATGATATTCTGCGAATCAAGGGTGAGGAAGCACTGCAGAGATATTTAATTGCGGAAGTTCAGAATGTTTATCGTTCCCAAAATGTCAATATCAACGATAAACATATTGAGATCATCACCTCGCAGATGATGCGAAAAGTTGAGATTGATTCTGTAGGTGACAGCTCATTTTTGCCGGGCGAGGTTGTTGATAAGTTCGTGTTCCGAAGAGAAAATGAAAGATTGACTAATTCAATCAAGATCGCCAATGTTGGAGATGCAACAGAAATTCGTGAAGGTCAGATTATCGATAAAAAAGACCTTGCAACTATCAATGAGCGGATAGACTCGCTGGGCGGGGTAAAAGCTGTGGGTAAAAAACCTAAGCCGGTAACTGCCAAGACCCTGCTTTTGGGAATAACCAAAGCTTCATTGTGGTCCGACAGCTTTATTGCTGCAGCCAGCTTCCAGGAGACAACTAAGGTCTTGACGGAGGCTTCATTGGCTGGTAGAGTAGATGAATTGCACGGTTTGAAGGAAAATGTGATACTGGGACATCTTATTCCTGCCGGCACTGCCTTTAAGCCGTATCTCGAAATGAAGGTTAAACATCTTACTGAGGCGCCATTGCCGAAGGAGTTTGAAGAGGTTAAAGAAGTTAAGGAAGCAGAAGCCAGAGCTGATGCTGCCGTAAAGGAAGCATTGGGTATAAGTTGATTGTTAATATATTTAAGGTAAGAAGAAAAAGTTATGCCAACGATAAACCAGTTAGTAAGAAGGCCAAGAGCGAAATCAAAGGGTAAAAAGCGAGTCTCTGATATTAGCGGTTCGCCACAAAAAAGGGGCGTATGTCTGATAGTCAGGACTCAAACGCCCAAAAAACCCAACTCAGCTTTGCGAAAAGTTGCCCGTGTGAGATTGACAAACGGCAAAGAGGTCACCTCCTATATACCTGGCGTTGACCATAATCTCCAGGAGCACAGCACGGTTCTGATTCGTGGTGGCCGTGTGAGGGATTTGCCGGGTGTTCGATATCATATCATCCGTGGAGTTCTTGACTGTGCAGGTGTAGCCAATCGAAAACGTGGTAGAAGCAAATACGGTGCAAAAAGGGGAAAATAGCTCATTGTTCATAGCTCGTAGTTCATCGATGGGTGACCCCGCTTCGCGGGAACCCAACTATGAACTGCCAACTCAGGACTAAATTATGAAAAAGTGGACTTCTTCAATCCAACAGTTAAAACCTGACCCTAAATACGATAGTAAGTTAGTTTCGAAGTTCATCAACTGTATGATGTGGGAAGGCAAAAAAAACATTACACAGCAGATTTTTTATGATGCTATGGATATTGTATCCAAGAAGATAACGGATGTTCCGCCTTTTGAGGTATTTGAAAAGGCGGTAAATAATGTAAAACCGCTGCTGGAAGTTCGCAGCAAACGTATAGGTGGAGCCAGCTATCAGGTGCCTATGCCGGTCAATTCCAGACGCCAGCAATCGCTTTCCTTTAGATGGATAATACAATCGGCTCGATCCAAGAAGGGAAAACCGATGCGGGAGCGTCTGGCTTCTGAATTGATGGATGCTTATAATGGCCAGGGCGGAGCTATGACAACACGTGAGAATATCCATAAAATGGCCGAAGCCAATAAAGCGTTTGCGCACTTTGCATGGTAAAACGATAACTCGTGACCCGTGCCCAGTCACGAGTCACGAGCCAAAAGCCACGAGTCATAAGTATGACCGTGGCAGTTTTTTTTATATTATCGATGTTTTTTAAGCTGGATTGCTTGATGAAGTATATGAGTTATTAAAATGGGTGCATTGGATAAAATACGTAATATTGGAATAATAGCTCATATTGACGCCGGCAAGACAACTGTTACTGAACGCATACTGTATTATACGGGTAAAACCTACAAGATGGGGGAAGTTCATGAAGGTACAGCCGTCATGGATTATTTGGAAGAAGAACAAAAAAGGGGCATTACTATTACTTCAGCAGCGACCAAGTGTCCCTGGAAGGATTTTGAAATCAATCTTATAGATACTCCAGGACATATTGATTTTACCGCTGAGGTTGAGAGGTCGTTGCGGGTTCTCGATGGAGCTGTAGTTGTTTTTGACGGTAGCGAAGGAGTGCAGGCGCAAAGCGAGACGGTCTGGAGGCAGGGACAAAAATATAATTTACCTTGTCTTTGCTTTATAAACAAAATGGATAAAACCGGTGCGGATTTCCAGATGAGCGTCGATAGCATTCGGGGAAAACTTCTTGCCAAACCAATTCCATTGCAGATACCGATAGGTGAGGAAGACTCATTTGCCGGAATAATAGACATCGTCAGGATGAAGGCAGTTTATTACCAGACTGAAAAGCTCGGAGCTACGTTTGAAGAGGCTGAAATCCCTGATAAATTAAGGCCGACTGTAGAGCAGCGAAGACATGATATGATTACTCTTGCCGCTGAATATGATGAAGAGCTGATGGACTGCTACGTTCATGATAAAGCGATAAGTGCCGAGATGATAAATAGAGCTGTCAGGTTAGGGACTTTGACCGGCAAGCTCCATCCCGTATTTGCTGGTTCTGCTTTGAAATATATTGGCGTACAGCGGTTGCTTGATGGTGTTACAGCGTATCTGCCTTCGCCTTTAGAAAAGGCCGTTATTATTGGTCACAAGCCCAATGATAAGACTAAGACAATACCGGTAAAGTGCGACCCAGACGGCAGTTTGGTTGCTCTTGCATTTAAGATTACCACCGACATGCATGGTGATTTGAGTTTTTTAAGGATTTATCGGGGCACATTAAAGGTTGGAACAAGGGTTCTAAATACTAATTGCAACAAGCGCGAAAATATTACCCGATTATTCGAGATGCACGCTGACGAGCGGAAAAATGTGGATTTTGCAAGTGCCGGCGATATTGTAGCGGTTATTGGCCTGAAATACACTCTTACAGGCGATACAGTTTGTGACCCCAAAAAACCTGTGTGTCTGCCGAGTATCACTTTCCCTCAAACCGTGATTAATATGTCGATAGAACCCAGAACGGCAGCCGAAAAGGCGAAATTGGTAAAAGCACTGGCCGTTTTGAAGCGCGAAGACCCGACTTTTGACTATAAAACTGATAGCGAAACCGGCCAGACAATCATCAGCGGTATGGGAGAGCTTCATCTGGAAATACTTCAAAACAAGCTATCTAAGGAAAAAAATGTTGATGTCAGGGTTGGAAAGCCGAGGGTCGCTTATAAAGAAGCAATCACAACATCTGCACAGGCAGAAGGCAAATTTATACGCCAGACGGGGGGGCATGGCCAATATGGGCATGTTATTATTGAGGTTGAGCCGTTGTTGACGGAAGAGGGTCATTATCGACGCGATATTGAATTTGGGGCAAATGTAACAAACGATGTTGTGCCGAGAGGATATGTTGCTGCTGTTGAAAGAGGGGCAAAGGAGGCGTTATGCAGCGGCGTGTTGGCGGGTTATCCTGTTGTGGGAGTTAAAGTTACGTTAATCGGCGGCTCATATCATTCCGTAGATTCATCAGATTTGGCTTTTGAGCAGGCAGCGGCGATCGCAATAGAAAAGGCCCTTAAACAAGCCGTACCTGTACTGCTTGAGCCTATAATGCGGCTGCAAGTGGAAGTTCCAGAGGCTGCTTTTGGAGCGGTACAAGGCAGTTTGCTTGGAAAACGGGGCATGATAACCGATTGTCGAGTGCATGGAAACATACGTATCTTCGATGCTAAGGTGCCGCTGGCAGAGATGTTCGGCTATTCCAGCGAGATTAGGAGCTTGACGGCCGGCAGGGGTACTTTCACCATGGAGCCGTTGAGCTATGAAAAGATTCCAGAACAGATTGCAAGGCAGATAATTCTTTAAAAAAATATTGATATTTTTTACATTTAATTGATATTTTTTACATTTATTTTAATATTTCTGTCGATTTTATTGACAAAGATTGTTTTATGTGTTAGGTTTATAACTTTTCAGCTTTAGCGAGCATAGCAATGGGTTGCTATGCGTAACAAGTTGAGCTGTGGCATATCTGTGTTTTGCCGGCTAAATTAGTGGACAAAATATTCTATATCGGGGTGCACCAAAGATTGTGGAAGATTGCTTTGGTGGGATTAAAAGAAGGTCCTACCCCAAACTCTTAAGGAAGGCAAAGATAGTTGATTGTGTCCGAGAATAAAATAAGAGCATCTGGAAGATGATGAGCAATAATCAATGGTCCAAGGCCTTTCCTGCCAAAGAATAACCGAAATGTAAATTGTGGTTAGCTTGGAAACTATACATAAACAGGTAGGCGAGCATAAGGTAACGTTATGGCTGCTGAAAGTGAAAGAATAAGAATCAGGATGGAAGCTTACGACCACCGGACACTTGATGCGTCCGCCAAGGAGATAGTTGAGCACGCACGCAGAACCAATGCTCGTGTTAGTGGCCCGGTGCCTTTGCCTACGAGGATTGAGAGATACACCGTGCTGCGCAGCCCTCACATCGACAAGAAATCGCGAGAGCAATTTGAATTGAGAACGCATAAACGTTTGATTGATATTTACGAGGCCAACACACGAACAGCCGAAGTCTTGAACCGTTTGGTTGTGCCAGCCGGTGTATTTGTAAAGATTAAGGTTTGAGTTGTGGCGTCAAGGAATTGGATGCAGGCAACGGACGATAAGATATGGCAATGATATTGGGCAAAAAAGTTGGTATGACGCAGATTTATGACGAAGCAGTCAGGCTGATGCCTGTCACGGTTATACAAGCTGGCCCATGTACGATTATGCAGGTAAAGAAGACCGAGAAAGATGGTTATACCGCTATTCAACTGGGTTATGACGATGTCAAAGAATCGCGCAGGAAAAAGCCTCAGATAGGACGTGCTAAAAAAGCTCATACGCAACCCAAGAAGTTTGTCAGAGAGATGCGTCTGGCTGGCGATAGTGAGCTAAAATACAAAATTGGAGATTCTATAACGGTTTCTGTCTTTAAGGAGAATGAGTTAGTTGATGTTGTCGGTACGAGCAAGGGCAAAGGTTTTGCCGGTGTGATGAAAAGGCATGGCTTCGCAGGCTTTCCTGCTTCTCACGGGACCGAACGAAAACACAGAGCGCCAGGTTCAATAGCGAGCTTTACAAGCAATCGAGGCCAAGGTAGTGGGCCCAAAAAAGGCAAGAAAATGGCGGGTCACATGGGCAATCGCAGGGTAACGGTAAAAAATCATAGATTGCTGGCGATCGACCAGGAGAAAAATCTTTTAGTGATAAAGGGCGCTGTGCCGGGTCCGGCAGGCGGTTATTGTATTGTTCGTAGTGCCAAGAAGGCTTAAAGAATCGGAGAACAGCAATTGGAATGATTGAGCTGGCAGTTTACAACTCCAGTGGTCAAGAGGTTGAAAGCTTAAAGGTTGAGGAATCTGCCTTCGGCGGTGTGGTCAGATACTTGTTACTTAAGCAGGCCATCGTTATGTACCACGCTAATAAACACTTGGGAACAGCCGCGACAAAGAGCAGAGGCATGGTGGAAGGCTCAACCAGAAAGCTCTATCGGCAAAAACATACCGGTTTTGCCCGTGCTGGAACTGTCAGGACAGGCAAGCGAGTTGGAGGCGGTGTTACGTTCGCTAAGATTGCCAGAGATTTCGGCAAAAGTATGCCCAAAAAGCAGAGAAGATTAGCCAGAGATTCGGCGATATTGGCAAAGCTTTTAAGTAATAATGTTGTGGTAGTAGATGGGCTAAAGTTTGAAAAGCCCAGGACAAAAGATTTTGTGAACGTTCTCAGTAATCTGAAGATAGACAGAAGCTGTCTGGTGGCTGTTGACGACTATGACAAAAATATTTATAGGTCGGCAAGGAACGTCCCGAGAATAGCCATTATGCCTGTTGCTGAACTAAACGCGGGGGATATCTGCACGCATCAGAAGATGTTGTTCACTAAAGAAGCGTTTTTATCTGTTTTGAATAAGGAATACAGAATTCAGGATGCAGAAGACAGAATACAGAATTATGACTCCTAATTTCTGTCAACGATTAGGTTTTCGATGGATGAATACAATATAATAATTCGGCCGTTGATTACAGAACAAGGGATTCATTTTGCCAATGTCAAGGGTGCGTATTCCTTTGAGGTAAATAAAGGAGCAAATAAAACCCAAATAAAAGGAGCCATAGAGAAAATATACGGTGTTAGGGTTCGCAAGGTTGGAACTGCCAACCGAAAAGGCAAGCACCGCCGAAGGGGCCGGATTATCGGGCAAAAGCCGAGCTGGAAGAAGGCTGTTGTGTATTTGGAACCGGATTATCATATCGATTTATTCTGAGTGTGAATTATGGGTATTCGAATATATAGACCTACAAGTCCCGGACGCAGAAATAGTTCGGTGAATGATTATGCCGAGTTAACGGTCACCGAGCCTGAGAAGTCACTTTGTATGCGGCTGACCAGGAGCGGCGGTCGAAATCACCGTGGTATAACCACTACTCGCTTTATAGGTGGTGGAGCAAGAAAGATATACCGTATCATTGATTTTAAGCGCGATAAGGACGGCATCCCGGCTAAAGTGGCAACCATCGAATATGATCCCAACAGAAACTGTTTTATATCTCTGCTGAATTATGTTGATGGAGAGAAAAGGTATATTTTGTCACCACAGGGTTTAAAGGTGGGAGATAAGGTGACAAGTGGCCCATCATGTGAACCTAAAACCGGCAATGCGATGCCTCTGGAGGTAATACCTTCCGGCTTGGAAGTTCATAATATTGAAATGATTGCCGGCCAAGGTGGAAAGCTGGTCAGAGGCGCCGGCGGCGCTGCGAAAATCGTGGCTAAAGAAGGCGATTGGGTTACTCTGGTTTTGCCCAGCGGCGAAATGCGTATGGTACGTAAAGAATGCAGAGCTACAATAGGTCAGCTAAGCAACTCAGACTACCAGAATATAAGCTGGGGAAAAGCCGGCAGAACACGATATATCGGCCGCAGACCCCATGTCAGAGGCAAGGCGCAGAATCCGGTTTCACACCCCATGGGTGGTGGTGAAGGCCGATCAAACGGCGGGCGACATCCATGTTCGCCTACAGGAGTGCTGGCTAAAGGTGGAAAGACCAGAAATCCGAGAAAACCGAGTAACCAGAGGATAATCAGAAGACGAAAAACCAAAAAGCAAAAACAGTTGGCTCTTTAAAGTGTAGAATGCGCTCAAAAAGCGAACTGCATAATATGGGATGAAAGATGGGACGATCGCTCAAAAAAGGACCGTTCGTTGAAGAGAAGTTGTTTGTCAAGGTGAACAAGCAAACTGCCGCCGGCTCAAAGGAGCCGATAAAGACCTGGTCAAGAAGATGTACTATAGTTCCCGAATTCGTCGGTTTTACCTTTTTGGTTCATAATGGAAAAGTCTTTAATAAAGTTTTTGTTACCGAAGATATGGTAGGGCACAGGCTGGGTGAGTTTTCTCTCACAAGGACATTTAGAGGTCATTCAAGCAAGAAAATAAAGTAAGTAAGTTCGTTAGTCAAGCTGGGTGGCTGACTGCGGAATATAAGATATGCTAAGTGCTGATAAGTTAAAAGAGCTGTGCAGACAAAGACAGGCAAATGTTGAACAATTAGCCGGCCAGCTTATCGGAGGAGAGTTCGACAGGAAAAGGGCGACGGCAGCCATCAAGAATTGGCAAAAGGGGCTTTTGAAGCCTATTCCCCGCAAAGAAGATATTCAACGATTAGCAACAGCCTTGTCGGTTGAGAAGAATGATTTGCTGGTTTGGCACTCATCATATCGCTATGCTCCGGTTTCGGCTCGCAAAGCAAGGCTCGTCACGCAGTTAATAGAGGACCGTGGTGTCAAGGATGCGATGGATATCTTGAAATTCACGAGGAAACGAGCCGCCGGGATGGTTGATAAAGTCCTGAAAAGTGCCGTTGCGGATGCTGATGAGCAGCAGGCTGATGTAGATAATTTGTATGTCAGTGAAGCACGTGTTGACGATGCAGGATGGCGTATGGGTACAAAAAGGTTTATGGAGAAAGACCGAGGCAGGGCACATGCTATTCGTAAAACGGCCTGTCATATACATATAACGGTTTCTCAGGTTTGAAATGTAACGGGAAAAGGTAGAGATGTATTAAAAAATTATGGGTCAAAAAACGTCACCAATCGGTTTTAGAACGGGAATAACGCTCGGATGGCAGAGTACTTGGTTTGCATCTAAGGCTAATTTCGGTGATTTTCTCGTCGAAGACCAAAAAATTCGTAAGTATATTGATCAGAAGCTCAACCGTCAGCTGCCTAAAGGGGCGGTTGCGAAAGTTGAAATAATAAGGACACGCAATGAAGTAAATGTCACGCTGCATAGTGCTCGGCCCGGCGTGGTCATTGGGCCCAGAGGTGGAGAGGTTGATAAATTACGAGAGGAGCTCCAGACGCTTACAGGTCGGAAAGTTACAGTCAACGTTATTGAGATAAAAGAGCCGGACTTAAGTGCCGTTTTAGTTGCCGAGGCGATTGCAGAACAATTAGCCAAAAGAGCATCATTTAGGCGCATGATGAAACAATTTTGTGAGGCAGCTATGAATGCAGGTGCCAAGGGGGTTAAAATTATTTGCTCCGGTCGATTAGCAGGTTCTGAAATGGCCCGCAGAGAAACACAAAAAATGGGAAGCATTCCTCTGCATACATTAGATGCTAATGTGGATTACGGCGTAGCGACGGCGCGTACAACGTATGGAGCTATCGGTGTTAAAGTTTGGATTTATAAAGGAAAATTTGGAGAAGAAACCGGGCAGGATGTACGTAGTAAGGTTCGGCCTCCAAGACGTACGGACTTTGCACCGAGTGACACTGCGGGGCCCAAAGCTGCACCTGTGAATCCACAGAAAGCGACAGATAGTCATAGTAGTGAGTCCAATACGGGTTGAAACTTTTTTATCGTGAGCAGGTAATGGCTGGTGGAGAAAGGCTGTTTGTTGTCGTAAGGGTTGAATAAAAATGGCAATGATGCCCAAAAGAGTTAAGTATCGTAAGAGCCAGCGCGGCAGAATGAAGTGCAATGCCGCCAGATGCAATTATGTTGCTTTTGGGGAGTACGGTTTACAGGCTTTGGAAACAAGCTGGATAAGTGCCAAGAATATCGAGGCGGGACGAGTTGCAGCGACTCATTTTCTTCATCGTGAAGGTAAGGTCTATCTTAGGATATTTCCATATAAGCCGGTGAGTGCAAAGCCGCTGGAGACCCGAATGGGTAAAGGAAAGGGAGAGCCTGCTTTTTGGGTGGCAAGGGTCAGAGCGGGACAAGTTTGCTTTGAAATAGGGGGGGTAAGTGAGGATGTAGCAAAGCAGGCGTTGCTCAGAGTCGCACATAAAATGCCGATTAAGTGCAGGTTTGTTAAGCGAAGACATTCTTTGTGAAAAGGAAGCTTCAGATGAAAGCGAAACAATACCGCGAAATGAGACATGATGAGCTTGAGAGCACAGTGCAGGAAATGCAAAAGCATCTGTTTGATTTGTGTTCGCAGGCAGTTACAGAGAAACTGGAGAATTCCAAGGCCATACGTAACGTCAGACGCGATATTGCCAGGATTAAAACTGTAATGCGTGAACATAAATGAGGCTTTGTTGCAGGTGATTAACCCTGGGTAATTAAAGATGCAGGAACAAAAATCAAAAATCTTAACGGCCAAAGTGATAGGCAACAGTGGCAGCAAAAGTATTAAAGTTGCTATCGATTATAAGTTTAAACATCCAAAGTACGGCAAATACATAAAGCGCAGAACCAAACTGAGCGTACACGACGAACGCAACCAAGCCGGCGTTGGCGACCTTGTTGAAATTGTGCAGTGTCGTCCTTACAGCAAGACCAAGAGCTGGCGTCTTTATAAAATTGTGACAAAAGCATCTCAGATTGAGTCGTAATAGTATAATTTTTGAAGGAAGCACAAAATAGGAATGTGATGATGCGGGAATAGTAACGTGATTCAGCAGGAAACAATGTTGGATATAGCCGACAATTCAGGTGTCAAGTCGGCATTGTGTATCAGGGTTCATGGCAAAGGCTCTAAGCGTGGCAAAATGACCAGGGCTGCCGGCACGGTTGGGGACGTTCTTTCTGTTGCTATCAAAAAGGTGTTGCCGACCTGCCAGTTAGACCGCAAAAAAGTACATAAATGTGTTATTATTCGTACCAAGTTTCCCTTGAGACGGCCTGACGGCAGCTATGTGAGGTTTGACAGCAATGCTGCGGTGATGATTGATAATGAAGGTAATCCCATCGGAACGAGGATTTTCGGTGCGGTTGCGCGTGAGCTGCGAGAGAAGAACTATATGAAGATTATCTCTCTGGCAGCAGAGGTTGTATGAAAGTGCAAAATGAAAAAATCAAGATGCAAAATGAAGGACAACGTAATTTCGATATTTAATTTTTGATATTTAATTTTTTATTTAGGCATGGCTTTACACGTAAAAAAAGGTGATATGGTTGAGATTATAACGGGTGACCACAAAGGTGCTACCGGCAGAATCCTCCGTGTTATGCCTACGGAGAATAAGGTGATAGTTCAGGGTCACAATACAGCCAAAAAGCATGTCAGGCCTTCCCGCAGAAATCCGCAGGGAGGTCGGATAAATGTAGAACAGCCCATTCATATCAGTAATGTTTTGCCCGTTAATCCGAAAACATCCAAGGGCAGCAGGGTGCATTATCAGGTAAATGCTGATGGCAGTAAAAAACGTGTGACGTCTGATGGTACCGAAGTTAGCGTTGTCAAAAAACCAAAGTAAAAAGAGACGAAAAGTTCGAAATATAAGATATGGCGCGTTTGAAGGATTTATATAAGTCCAAGATAGTTCCGGAATTGACCAAGGAGTTCGGCCACAAAAGTCCTATGGCTGTGCCGCGGATGATAAAGATTGTTGTCTCTATGGGTGTCGGCAAGGCGGCACAGGATAAGAAATATATCGAATCAGCCAAGAAGGAGCTGATGATGATTACCGGCCAATTGCCGCTTGTCTGTAAAGCCAAGAAAAGTGTTTCCAGCTTCAAGCTGCGTGAGGGCATGGAGATAGGTTTGAAAGTTACTCTTCGCGGCGTAAGGATGTATGAGTTTATGGATAGACTTATTAATCTTGCTATCCCGCGGGTAAGAGATTTTAGAGGGCTTAATCCGGATAGTTTTGACGGAAGAGGCAATTACTCTATGGGTTTAGCTGAGCAGACTGTTTTTCCGGAGATTAATCCGGCTCAAATTGAGTATCAGCAGGGCTTGAACATAACCTTTGTAACAACTGCCAAAACAAATGATGAAACCAAACAAATGCTATCGCTTTTTGGTATGCCTTTTGGAAGGAAGTAACAAATTAAAAGTAATTATTTATCTATAATTCGGACTAAAAGGGCTCTGTAAATGTCAACAAAAGCGCTGGAAAACAAGGTAAAAAAGAAACAGAAATTTCGTGTCAGGCAATATACTCGATGTGAGCTTTGTGGAAGAGCCAGGGCAGTTTATAGAAAATTCAAGGTTTGTCGTATATGTTTCAGAACTTTGGCTAATGAAGGAAAAATACCGGGAGTAAAAAAGGCCAGCTGGTAAGAAGGAAATTAAAAAATTAAAACGTAGAGCGTAAAATTAAGGAATTCAACAGTTTTTCGTTTTTAACTTTAAGTTTTTAGTTTAATGAGGCACAAGGGTGCAAAATTATGAGTTTAGACGATCCTATAGCTGATATGTTGACCAGAATACGCAATGCCGTGAGGATTAATAAGCAGCAGGTTATTATCAAAGCATCGAAAACTTGCGAAGGTATAGCGGCTGTTTTGAAAAAAGAAGGTTACATTATGGATTTCGACCGAATTGATGACGGTAAGCAGGGGATGTTGCGGATTCTGCTGAAGTACGACCAGGAGGGTCGGTCCGTTATTAATGAAATAACCAGAGTCAGTAAATGTGGTGGCAGGGTCTATTCTCCGGTTGACAAGCTGCCTCGTGTTTTAGGTGGTATGGGAATAGCTATTGTTTCTACGAGTAAAGGTGTAATAAGTGATAAAGACTGCCGCCAAGCTAAAGTTGGTGGCGAGATACTTTGTGTGGTCAGTTAATGAGTCGAGTAGGAAAAAAACCTATTGTTATTCCTGATGGGGTAAAAGTCGAACAGCAAGGCTTGGCTATTAAAGTATCGGGTCCGCTTGGAAATCTGCAGCTTGAGCATCACCCTAAGATAAAGGTCCAGATAGATAATAAAGCAGGACAGGTAGTTGTTATAAATGAAAATCCGGACAGCCGCATGAATAAACAGTTACATGGCACAATGCGGGCGCTAATCGCTAATATGGTAGCCGGTGTCAGTAAAGGCTATGTCAAGAAAATGGAGGTGTATGGTACCGGCTATAATGTCAAGGAGCAGAATGGGAAGCTGGTTTTGCAGGTAGGCTATGCTAATCCTGTAGAAAAGGTTATTCCAAAAGGTATAAAAGTCAATATCGAGGTTGCTGCTGCAAAGGGTGAGGATACAGCAGCGAAGTTTACGCTAACGGGGATAGATAAGTGTGTTCTGGGACAGTTCGCATCGGACATGCGCAAGGCTAAGCCACCTGAACCCTATAAGGGTAAAGGTGTTCGTTATGCCGGTGAGCATATACGACGCAAGGTTGGCAAGGCATTTACATCAGGTAGTGGAGCGTAATAGGATACGTTTTTATGAAAGCCGACAAGATAAAACGAGCGGCATTGAGACGTAAATATCATGTGCGTGAGAAGGTCTTTGGCACGCCTGATAGGCCGCGTTTGACGGTGTTTCGTTCTAACAGGCATATTTACGCTCAAGTTATAGATGATATAGCAGGAGTGACCCTTGTTTCTGCCAGCACCAGAGCAAAAGGGCTGCGGGACCAGTTTTCCAATACAGGTGACAAGAAAGCAGCAGAGGTCGTAGGTGAAGCGGTTGCAAAACAGGCTCTTGGTGTCGGCATAAAATGTGTTTGTTTCGATAGAAACCGCTATAAGTATCTCGGCAGGGTCAAAGCTCTTGCAGAAGGAGCAAGGAAAACAGGTCTTGTTTTTTAAACAATCACAGAAGTTTGGAGAAAACAGTTGGAGCTTGAAGCGGTTAAATTAGCTGATCAGCAGGAAGAAAAGCCTTTGCAGGATACGGTGGTAAAGGTATTTCGTTGTGCCAAGGTTGTCAAAGGAGGTCGCAGATTCAGCTTTGCAGCATTGGTTGTAGTTGGTGACCGTGAGGGTACCGTAGGTATCGGTTATGGCCGGGCGAATGAAGTCCCGCAGGCCGTCGAAAAGGGGATAAAGGATGCCAAAAAATCCTTGCATAAAATAGAGTTGACCGGACGGACGATTCCGCATCAGGTTATTGGCAAATATGGGGCTACAAAGATAATAATGCTTCCCGCCAGTGCCGGTACCGGAGTTATTGCGGGTTCCAGTGCTCGTGCGGTGCTGGAGTATGCGGGTGTGCAGAATGTGCTTACAAAGATTTATGGAAGCACCTCTGCTAAAAATGTTGTCAAAGCTACGCTCAATGGATTGTTGAGACTGCGCAGCAAAGCAATGATAGAGTCACTTAGAGGCGTTGTAATTGGCTCTTAGTGATTAACGATAAGGTGATTTAGATGTTGAATTTCGAGATCTGTTCTATTGCAGGCAGGCATAAAGCTCGCAAACGTGTCGGCAGGGGGCGCGGCAGCGGACTTGGCAAAACCAGCGGTCGTGGCACCAAAGGAAGCAAAAGCAGAAGTGGTGCGGTTGTAATGTCGCTCAAGGATGGCGGACGGATGCCTACATTTAGACGGCTCCCGAAGCGTGGTTTTAGTAACTATGACTTTGCAGCACGCTTTGAAATCGTCAATGTATCGCAGCTGGAAATATTCGAGGATGGCGCCGATGTCGGCCTGCAGCAATTAATAAAAGCCGGTCTGATTTTGAGCAGCACAAACAGAGTCAAGATTCTCGGCGATGGCGAGCTTACGAAAAAGCTGCAGGTAGCTGCTCATAAATTCAGCAAGAACGCAGAGCATAAGATTGTAAATTGTGGCGGCACAGCGATAATGATTAATGATAAATGATTAATCATTAATCATTCATGCAGGTGCTGGAGAATATGTAGAGATGATTAAGGCTTTTTTTAATATTTTTAAGATTCAGGACTTGCGCAACAAGCTTCTTTTCACGTTGGCTTTGCTGTTGATATACAGGATTGGTTTTCATATCTACCTTCCAGGCTTCGACCAGGCAAAGATAGGGCAAATTGCCCAATCGAGGGGCGCAGATACTGCTTTTGGCAGAGCCGCTTTATACATGCAGATGTTTACCGGCGGACGGATGGACAAAACAACTTTGTTTGGTTTGGGAATCATGCCTTATATTACTGCATCGATTATTCTTATGCTGCTGGGTGAGGTTATTCCTTCTTTAAAGAAGTTGCGACAAGAGGGCCAAACGGGGTATAAAAAGATACAAGAATACACGCGTTATTTGACCGTGCTGGTTTGCATGATTCAATCGGTGATGTATATGAGGTTGTTAGGAGGAGGTGAGGGATTAACCTACGCCGGCATGGAGCGTCAGGCTATGATGATGGGTATTGTCGGCATGACGGCTGGAACGGTTTTTCTAATGTGGCTCGGCGAACAAATAGATGAATACGGCATAGGCAATGGAATTAGTTTAATAATTATGGCCGGCATTGTTGACAGAATGCCGTGGTCGATATGGTGGCTTTGGCAAAATGTTAATTTTTCGGTTAATCCCCCGCCGGGTTCTGTAGGACCGGCAAAGATATTGTTCTTGGTGGCAGCTTTTGTATTCGTTACCGCCGGCTCGATATTGATTACACAAGGTCAGCGCCGAATCCCGATCCAGCAGGCAAAACAAATGCGCGGCAGAAGGATGTTTGGAGGGCAGAGACATTATCTGCCGCTGCGTGTTAATCATGGCGGCGTGATGCCGATAATTTTTGCATCCAGTTTTATGATGTTCCCGCCCATATTAATTGACTGGTTGGCCGGCAGGTTTATTGAATCCGAATTTCTTCAGTTGTTAAGAGCGGCTTTTGGTTTTAGTGGCTATACCTACAATGTCTTATATATGCTATTGATATTTTTATTTGCCTATTTTTGGGTGACTGTCCAGTTCCAGCCCAAGGATATGGCAAAAAACCTGCGTGATTCAGGTTCTTTCATTCCGGGTCTGAGACCGGGACGCAGAACCGCGGACTACCTGGAAACGGTGATGGTAAGGATAACATATTTTGGGGCTGCTTTTTTAGCCATCATTGCTATTGTGCCGACTTTGGTGGCTACCTTATTAGGAATTGATTGGGCTGTGGCAACGTTCCTGGGCGGCACGGGTTTATTGATAGTGGTGAGTGTATCGCTGGACTTAGTGCAGAAAGTCGAGGCTAATCTCTTAATGCGTAGTTATGAGGGTTTCATGGGAACCGGCAGGATAAAGGGAGCTTACGCATGAGAATAATTTTGCTTGGTGCTCCAGGTGCCGGTAAAGGGACTCAGTGTAAGCGTCTCGTGGATAGATTTGGTCTGCTTCATTTATCCAGCGGTGATATTTTACGAGAACAAAGAGCAGCAGGGACAAAATTAGGTAAAAAGGCAAGCAGCTTTATGGATTCAGGTGCACTTGTGCCGGACGAAATAATTATTGAAATGATGATTGAAGCGATTAAAAATGCACCGTCAGCCGGTTTAATATTGGATGGCTTCCCCAGAACGGTCAACCAGGCTGTCGAGCTTGACAGGTCTTTGGCTCGAAATGAGCAGGATATAGACGCTATTATAAATCTTGAAATAGATGACAAAATAATTACAGAGCGAATGACCGGAAGAAGAAGCTGTCCAAAATGTGGAGCGGTTTACCACATTAAGAATCTAAGGCCGAATGTGAAGGGGCTGTGCGATAAAGACGGCACCAGGTTAGTACAACGACCTGATGATAGTCCGGGCGTGGTGAAAAATCGCCTCGAAACTTACTGCCGTCAGACGAAACCGGTTGTGGATTATTATAAAAAAAATAGAACGGTTTTGAATGTTGATGCCGGCAAGAGCGCAGATGAGATAAGCTCTTTTATATTCGAGAAATTGGATTCTCTCGTCGGAGCATGAAAAGAGTACAGAATACCTGCGCAGTAAGAGATGCTGAATTAAATGGCTATAACGCTACGCAGCCGAAGAGAAATTAACCTGATTCGCAGAGCAGGTGCTGTTGTGGCGGATGTTCTTTCAAAATTAAAGGAGGCTGCTGAGCCGGGAGTAACAACAGGGGATTTAAATAGGATAGCAGTGCAAATGACGGACGATGCCGGTGCTGAAGCGTTGTTTAAGGGTGTGTGTAATCCGAAAGCGCCAATGCCGTTCCCTGGTGCTATTTGCACCTCGATAAATGAGCAGGTTGTGCATGGGATACCATCAGATGACGTAAAACTTAAGCAAGGCGATATACTTAGTGTTGATTTCGGTGTCAGGCTTAATGGCTATTGTGGAGATTCTGCTATAACGATTGGCATAGGGGATATTTCTGAGAGTAAGCTCAAGCTGATAGAAGTAACAAAGCACGTTCTGGATATAGCAATAGCCATGGCCAGGCCCGCTGCAAAATGGAGCGAAATAGCGGCACAGATGCAGAATTATGCTGATAGGGCCGGTTTTTCGGTTGTTAAAGATTTTGTCGGACACGGGATCGGCAGAAAAATGCACGAAGAGCCGAAAGTGCCCAATTTCGTTAGCGAAGAGCTGCTGGCCGACGATATTATCCTGACTGAGGGAATGGTTTTGGCGGTAGAGCCGATGATTAATGCCGGCAGCAGTGCGGTGCGAATATTAAGAAATGGCTGGACTGTCGTAACGAAAGATGGGAAATGCTCGGCACATTTTGAGCATACAATCGCAATAGTAGAAAATGGTTGTGAGGTGATGACGCAAAAATAATCAAAGAAGTATATGGTAAAGAAAGACACATTAAGATTGCAGGCTAAGGTGGCTGAAGCTTTGCCAAACGCTATGTTTAGAGTTGAGCTGGAGAATGGCCATAAAATCCTGGCTCATGTGTCGGGCAAGATGCGGATGAATTTTATTCGGATTTTACCGGGAGATATGGTGACAATTGAAATGTCACCGTACGATTTAAACAGGGGCAGAATAATTCTCCGGCATTAGCCGAGGTCGGATGGATAAAAACCAATGCCTCTGATGAGCTAATGACTAAAGCTTATTGAAATTCAGGTACAGAAATGAAGGTTAGAAGCTCTGTAAGACGTATATGTGAAAATTGCAAGATCATTCGTCGTAAAGGCGTCTTACGAGTGATTTGTAGCAATCCTCGACATAAACAGCGTCAAGGTTAAATGACTTTATCGTTATGGGTAAATAGCGTGATAACTGCGAACTAAAAAGGTGATAGTATGCCGCGTGTAGTTGGTGTTGATATTCCTAATGAAAAGGCTATATGGATTTCCTTGACTTATGTTCCCGGAATCGGCAGATATACCTCGGAGCAGATCTTAAAAGAAGCCGGAATCGAGAAGAGCAATAAGGCCGGCAAGCTTACTGAGGACGAGCTTAGCCGAATAACTCAAATCATCGACCGCAATTACATAGTAGGGGGACAGCTTCGCAGACAGGTCGCTCAAAACATCGCACGGCTGCGCGATATAAATTGTTACCGAGGAATTCGCCACAGGAAGGGCCTGCCTGTTCGCGGGCAGCACACTCAGAGTAACGCACGCACACGCAAAGGCCCAAGAAAAACGGTAGCAGGCAAGAAAGGAGTGAAGGAGCAGCGTTAGTGATTGCGCTGATTGAAAATATTTACGCTAATGTGGAATAAGTTGATTAGTAAAGTATCGGCCGGGGCATACATAAAATAGGAAAAATAATGGCAAAAAGTACAAAAAGGAAAGCAAGAAAGAACGTAGTCCGTGCAATTGTGCATATAAAAGCGACGTTCAATAACACACTTATCACGATTACTGATTTAGAAGGTGATACAATCTGCTCAAGCTCGGCGGGTTGCATCGGTTTTAAAGGCTCTCGTAAGAGTACGCCTTTTGCTGCTCAGCAGGCGGCACACAATTGTGCTAATACTGCTGTGCGTAATGGTGTGCGTGAGATTGAAATTAGGGTTAAAGGTCCTGGCGCCGGTCGAGAATCGGCTATCTCAACCTTGCAGCAGGCGGGATTACGTATCGCATCTATCGAGGATGTGACGCCTCTGCCGCATAACGGCTGTAGGCCGCCAAAGCGAAGACGTGTATAAGACAAAGAACTCCTTATATTTGTTTGGAGACTAATAGAAAAAATGGGACGTTACATTGGTCCATCATGTAGGTTATGCCGTCGTGAAGGCATAAAGCTGTTTCTGAAAGGCATAAGATGTGAAACAGCTAAGTGTCAGGTCGAAAAAAGACAGCGTAATTTGGCACCTGGCATGCACCGTTGGCATAGGGCAAGATTGAGTGAATATGGAGTGCGATTACGTGAGAAACAAAAGGTAAAGAGGTACTATGGCGTCCTTGAACGCCAGTTTATGAGGTATTTCCAGAAGGCCGAGCGTTTGAAAGGTAATACCGGCGAAAATTTACTGCAGTTGTTAGAGAGACGTCTGGACAATGTTATATTGAAATTAAATTTTGCACAATCTCGTAAAGCCGCCAGACAGTTGATTTCTCACGGTCATATTTATATTAATGACCGCAAGGTTGATATTAGCGATTATACAGTAAAAGTTGGTGAAAAAATTACTGTTAAAGTTTCAGAAAAGAGCGCCAAGAAAGTAAAACAACAGTTGGAGAGTAATCCCAATTTTACCACTCAAAGCTGGCTGCAATTGGACCGTGAAAAACCCGAGGCTACTATTGTTGCGCTACCCAGCCGAGCGGATGTTCAGATTCCTGTTGAAGAACAACTGGTTGTCGAGTTCTGCTCAAGGTAGCTACATATAAGAAGAGCCAAAAATCGAATAGAGCCTGGGGAAGGAATCGAAGGGATATTGCATTTTGATATTTGGATTTTAATCGGAGGCATATATGCGAGTTACATGGCGTGGTTTGGAATTGCCAACCCGTGTTGAACGAGACGTGAGGGTGTCAACGGATAAGTATGGCCGGTTTTTTATTGAGCCGTTTGAGCGAGGTTTCGGCACCACCATCGGTAACAGCCTAAGACGCGTTTTGCTCTCCTCTTTGGAAGGAAGTGCCATAACGTCAATCAAAATAGCGGGCGTTAGCCATGAGTTCACATCGATAAGCGGCGTGATGGAGGATACCACGAATATAGTTCTGAATGTTAAAAATCTTGTTGTTCGGCTGCAAGACCAGGGACCAAAGGTAATGAAAGTCTCGACTGACAAGTCTGGGACTATAAAAGCGGCAGACATCGTTGCTGACCCGGCGATAGAAATTATAAATAAAGATATGGTAATAGCCACTCTAACCTCGGATATACATTTCGATATGGAAATGGTGGTCGAGAATGGCCGAGGTTACGTGCCGGCTTCGGAAAGAATTGCAAATGCTGATAGATTCGACCAGGAAATCGGAAGGATACTTATTGATGCTATATATTCTCCGGTTACCAGAGTTCGCTATATCACCGAGAACACTCGCGTTGGCCAGCGAACAAATTATGACAAGCTGATTCTGGAGATTTGGACTAATGGAACGGTTACTCCGGAGATGGCGCTTGTAGAGGCTGCCAAGATATTGCGAAAGCATATCAATCCGTTCGTGCAGTATTTCGAGGTCGGAGAGCAGATAGTAATTGGTCCAGTGATTGAAGAGGTGGAAGAAAAGGGAGTTGATGAGGAATTGGCTAAAAAGCTGAATACACCTATTCAGGAATTGGAGCTTTCGGTCAGAGCCAGCAATTGTCTTGACTCGGTGAAGGTCGAAACGGTTGGCCAATTGGCCCAGATGACAGATGCCGATTTGCTAAAGATTCGCAGCTTCGGCAAGACTTCTCTACGAGAAGTTAAAAGAAAACTTGCCGACATAGGTTTGTCTTTGGGAATGAAAGTATAAGTAATATCGAACAAGGAATGAAGAAGGATAAATATGCGTCATAGAATAGCCCGGCGTCATTTAAGCCGGACAAGCGAGCATAGGTTGGCTTTGCGTAGGAATCTGGTCGCATCACTTTTTGAGCATGAAACGATTTCAACAACTATCGCAAAGGCCAAAGATTCACGGTCTTTTGCCGAGAAGCTGATAACATTGGCCAAGCAGGGTACGTTAACCGCCAGGCGGCGGGCGATAGCCATGCTGGGTGACCGTGATATTATAAAGGACGAAGATGGCTTGCCAGTCAGAAAAGGCACAATAATTAGGAAATTGTTTAGCGAGCTTGGTCCACGTTACCTGGATAGGTCTGGAGGCTATACAAGGATTATCCGTTTGTCTATGAACAGATTAGGAGATAATGGTCAGCTCGTCCTGCTACAATTGATAGGACCTGACGAGAAACCTTCAAAGAAAACCAGAACCGCTGTAAAAAAAGGCACTCGAAAAAAGGCCAAACGGACAGCCGAAGTCAAAAAGGCTGAACAGACCCAAGAAGAGATTAAAGCCGGCCAGGCAGTCGAAACAGCAGAAACATCCGGCAATAGTGACCGGAAAGATGAATCCAGTCAGTAACAGTGACGTATTTTTTTAAGGAACTCTCCAAGATGACCGTAAATGATTGTGTGTTTTGTAGAATGATTGCAGGGGAGATTCCGGTTAAAAAGATTTATGAGGATGAAGTAGTTCTTAGTTTTTTAGATATTGGCCCCATAAGCGATGGCCATACATTAGTGATTACAAAGCAGCATTTCGAACAATTGCATGAATGTCCTTGTGAGCTGCTTGGCCATGTTGGTACAAGGCTTGGCAGGATAGCTAAAGCTGTAGCTGTGGGGATGAATTCGGAGGGCTATAATATTTTATGCAATAACGGCAGGGCGGCTGGGCAACTGATAAATCATTTGCATTTTCATATAATCCCCCGCAATAGTGGCGATGGGTTATTTGGTAAATGGCCGTCTTACAAATATAAGGAAGGCAAAATAGAGGCGATTGCGGCTAATATTCGGAAAAATTTGTGATTTATTTTTGTTGCTTTTGTATAATTTGTTTTTTGATATAAATATTGGAATGATCGCGGGGTAGAGCAGTCTGGTAGCTCGTCGGGCCCATAACCCGGAGGTCG
>CAZIED010000002.1:0-15410 GCA_964538525.1 uncultured Pirellulales bacterium
TTATAGTGAGCAGTTTCGGTTGTAATATTGGCACTTGCTATTGCAGGTTCTGTCTGGTCACTGACGATACTTGCGGAGTTAGTAATAGTTGTACCCGGGGCAGCATTTTGATTTACCCGCACTATTAACTGTAAACAAGTCTCCGTTGCCCTCTGCGGCAAAGATGGATAGAACCAGCTATAGGTGTGAGTAACTGCGTCATATTGGCCGAATACGCCGTCGGCGCTTACAAAGCTCACTTCCTTGGGAAGGGTATCAACAATTGATACGTTGTTCACAGTGTAATCGTTGGCTTTGTTATCAAAGCAGATATTGTATATAATGGTACCACCTATAGGTATGGTTAGGACATTATCGGCTGTGGAACCGACAATTTTTTTGCTGAAATTGAGAGGATTGTAGCTGATTTCCTCTTTGATTGGAATAGCTATACCGGTGGGATTTCCATTAATAGCGACAACATCTATTTCTTGAAGTGCTGTGTTATAGACCCGAATATTGTCTCCGCCTTCGCGATTATCTCTGCCTGTGCTTATGTACACAAAACCAGTAGCTTGGTCAACTGCAATCCCAAACACGCCGGCATCTGGCTCCACTTGGACGGCTGACTCCGTACCAGTCGCTAGGTTGTACTGAGTAAGGTTGTAATTCAATCCGCTGGGGTAATTTCCACCGAAATAAAGCAGGCCCCTTGTATTATCTATTGCAATACCAATGGCCTTGCGACTAACTGTAATGGTCGTTGCCAATGACCAATCGGAAGTATGATAGACTCTAATATCGGTGTTATTGTTAGCTACATAGAGCAGATCGTTGATTCCATCTAAAGCAATCCCATACGCAGTAGCTCCCGTCAAGGTGAACGGTGAGCCAGACACCTGAGCAAGTGTGGCAGTGCTTGCCTCCCAGCCATATACGTATAACTTGTCTGTGTACCGGTCAGCACAGTATAGTAATCCCTTATCATGGTCGTAAACGATACCAGCTAAGTTTGTGGCACCTGAAACTGTTGTAGTCCCTGCGTCGGTCATCGTTGCTGCATTGATCAGTTGAATCACATTCGACAGTTCATACGTGACAAACAGGAATTTTGAATCTGAGTCGATTGCCATGCCAACGGCACCATAAAAACCATGGTAGGGGATTCTGTATTCAGCCTGGAAGGTCAAAGTACCATTCGTCGCAATATCGTAAACTTGGACCGGAGTAGGATCGCCATTTATATCGGCGATTACATATATTGATTTTGCCGATGTAATCTGTGGTATGGTTGTTATTGACACAGCTATTAGCAAAAGTGGTAAAAGAGTTTTGACCCCAAAAGTAACTTCTTGTTCGTGATTTCTCATTTTTTTCCTCGCAGTATTGATGAAGTCCATGCAGCAAAGACAATTTGTCGTCCCGGTTCTTTGCTTGCGTGGACTACAGTATTACTGTTTTTCTCGGAGAAAACTCGTGAAAATAAAATGAAAGTTTTCACCGCACCTCCATGGACACATCGTTTAATGTACAAGATTTAGGAAAATTTGTCAAGGAGAAATGGACGGCCAGCCTATACAGATACAAAGTATTTCAGCAATTTTATAGGACCTTATGTTGGGATTCTAATGATTTAGTCCTATATAAATGTTTTTTTTGAGGCTATTAGGTATCTTATGCAGCATAATTAGTTATTCGTTTTTGTTTATGGGAAAAGCTTATTTATATAGTTATTAGCGATAAATTTTGGGATCCTGGATAAATTTTTTTAGTCCGCCGGACATAAACAACTCAAATTTTCGCTTAAATGATGCCGATAAAATATATAAGCCGGAAATAAAAAGAGAAAATTTACACGGCGGCTTTTAGAAGAAAGGAATCATTTATGAAAAGTAGGAATGCTCAATTAGCTATTGTTCTTATTGTGTGGGTAGGTCTGTGCTGCTCACTGGCTTTTGCCTTACCGCCAATGGGGCCTCCAAAGGCTATGCTCGGAGAGCACGGCAGGGCATTAGGTTTTGGCTATGCTTACGAGCAATTGAATTTAGAGGCGACCGGCAAGAGTAAATTTTACGTCGAAGGCGACTTAGAATGGTCAGATTGGGATTATACCAAGTATAAAATTGAAGATCTCACCTCTAACGTGCTGCTTGGTAGCTTGGGTTATGGTTTACGTAAAAATTTGGATATTTCGGCACTCATCGGCATGGCTGACGCTACAGATGAAGTAAAAGAGCCGCTGGCAAACGGCAGCCTTTGTCATGAATATACCGGATTCGATAGTAATTTTGAGATTATTTGGGGCTTTGGGACAAAAGTAACTTTTTGGGCGAATGAAAATATTTCCTGGGGTGGATTATTCCAGATGTTGTGGTCGAAGTTTGACAGCAGTGATGTAAAACTTCAAGGAGATTCCAATTTCTCCGGTGATGTCGAGCTTGACTTCTGGGAAATGCAAATTGCTGTTGGCCCAACTGTTAAGCTGGATAAATTTTCTATTTACGGAGGACCATTCCTGCATTTGGTCAGTGGGGATTTAAATTTGGAAGGAAGTACAGTTGATGAATATGATACGACCCAGCTTGTGAAGGCTAAGGGTAACATAAAGGAAGAATCGAAGTTGGGTGGGTATGGCGGTTTGCAGTGGAATGTCAGCGAAGAAATTTGCTGTTTTGGAGAATATCAATATACCGCTGATGCCTCGTCTATTGCCACCGGGCTGCTTTTGAAGTTTTGATTGAGAAATTATCGCAAAAAGTAATAATATTATAAGTATTAGGCTGGTTTGACAATCGTGGTTATCAGACTATTAACTCTGGTTCTTATTTTGCATTAGTTCGACACTTGCCTGTTCGCAGGGTTTTAGGGACAACGGCTCATGAAATTGAATTGCAACCCGGCGCAGATCGTTATTTATGGCCTCAACTCGAACGACGTCGCCGGAACGGGTGAAGCTTCTCATGGCTGCGCCATCTTGAGCAGCCATGTTGGGAATGCTGAACCGAGTGACTAACCGCTGACTCGCGTAGGGGCAATTGTCATCGGCCTTACAGGTAAATGCCAGACCACCGCTGGAAACATCAATCATTAGTCCTTCGCAAACATTTATTGTAAAGTCCTCGGCAAACCAGACAGGCCAGCGATAACGCAATCGTTCCTCTCTTCTTCGTTCTTTTGTTTTATCCATCGGGATTCTCCAATTGTTTGGTTCATATTTATAAAATCGGCTGATACAATGGGTTACTTTAGAAAAAGGATATTCATTGACAGATATATAGTCCTATAATACTGCCTTTGCAAAATTTGTATGCCAGAGCAGCAGTAGTGTAAAATTATTGAGCTTCTATCAGGATTGTTTATTTTTGTATATCTGCTGTAATGGATTAGACTTTCAATAGAGGGGTGATTTAATGAAGAAAGTTTCGAGCAGGGTTATTAAGACATCCCCATTTTTTGAACGCAGAGTTCGAGAGGAGAGTTTGAAAATTAAATTTCGCAGGGCTGAAGATAATACACAATCGAACATTTCGGACTTGTCCGACAAGTCGGAGAATCAGGCTATCAATCCAGGTACTTATGAATTCTCACCGAAAAGGGTGAAAACGGCCGCTCGGAATTGTTCAGGTGTAAAGATTCTCGATTTTTACGCTTGAGGGCTTGACCATCACCGTGTCGGCGACGGCTAAACATAAGCAAAAGACAAACCTTTTTTCAAGCCATTATATGCCGAATTTTATGATATTTTCTGCGGCTTGGCGTATATTTTCCGGACTTTCAAGCTGGCCGGACGCCAGCAATTCTCTCGCCCGCTGGATGTCTTTTGTGTCGGTCTGTGGGGATTGAACAGCTTTATTCAGCAATGAGGCGTAATCAATTTGTAAGTCTATATCTGCACTGCCATTGATGGAAGCTTTGTTAATCTCGAATTTATTTGACGGTGATTTTTCCACAATATCGTGGATTTGATTAGTATTTATTTTCTCTATCATATTAAATCTTTATTCACTGCAAACTCTTAATCTACAATCTTTTTCGCACATTTTTTGTAATACTTTAGGTTTTTTATTAAATTTTCTTACTTAAGCATATAAGCCGCCGCTCTGCCGGCGATATGTAATTTCTGTCATTTCGTTTTTTTAGGCTTAACCGTTTCTGCAGCTTCGTAAGCTACAAACTTGATAAATTCGATTGGGCTGACGGTTATTAACTGTTCGTTCAAAGATGTAAATTTAGAATGTAGCCGAGTTTTGAAATAGTCTTTTATCCGGGATTCAGCCGATTTATCGGCGCTGTCCCAAACCTGCTCAAGAGCCCATAGAATTTCTCCGTCTCGCAGGTCCACAAGCTTGATGTGGAGACCGATGAGCATGTGAGGATAAGGTTCATATTGGGTGATGGTACCTATCAGTATGGCATTACAATTTAATGTCCTGCGCATGGCCAATAGCTGTTCAAGGCTGTATTTTAAATCCGCGTCCAGCTGTAAGCCGCGCCATGCAGGGTCATCACGTCGCACCATAAACAAACCAAACAGCTGCTTCTTTTGTAGTGCCGTAAAAAGTGCATCGGTCACATCGGTGGAAACCTGCGGAAAGCTGGAGTTGTTGTACAACTCGAGAATTGCAACTTTGCCGAGGGTATAAAAATCTGCTCTCGGATTTATATAGAAACTATTTGGTATTGGTTTGGAAGCTCCGTTAAACTGGCAGCCTGTTAGAAGAACCAGAAGACAGATGACAGAAAGCAGAAGGCAGAAGTCTGTCCTCTGTCGTCCGTAATCTGTCCTCTGACCACCTGCTTTTCTGAGATTATTCATTTGGTTCACCTTGAGCTGATACGGTAACTGGGTTTTCGTTCTTGCTATGGTCTGATTCAGTTGTAGTTTCGCCGCCGAGCAGGATTTTAAGTATCTGCAGCAGCGCCTCTAACTGGGCTGTCTCGGCTTGGCGCATTTCATCCCGAAAACCGAGGACATCGGCCTTCCAGTTATTTAATTCGACGCGCGTTTCAATCAGAAGGTTATTGGCTTCGTTTAATTCCGTTTGCGTCTGCTTCAATTTGGCTTCGAGGTCTGTCACCTGCTCTTTGAAATGATTGTTCTCGGCAAGCAGCGACTGGTTTTGTGCACGAAGCAAAACTGCATCCTCGGACAGTTTGGCATACTTCTGTGATAGCTGGATAGCGGATTCCACCGCGGTTTGGCCCTGGATTTGAGATTCCTCAAATCTTTTAATAATGGAGCTGTCTTGCTGATTGTCGGAAGGCTCATGCAGCCTGGCAACATCCATTTGTCTCTGAGTCGGTGAGCAGCCCGCTAAAGAAAATATTAAGAGTAGAAAAGTCAGCAAAAAAATAGTCTTGCGTTTAGTCCACATTGTTTGGCTCCAATCAATTAACGAGCATCTTTTTTAAGCATCGCTCTGCTGCACGGCTTCTACGGTTTCAATGGCATTTGTGCTGGCATATTCACACCTCAAATACATTCGTTCACCGCAACAGCAGCTTATTTCTATAATCGCAAACTCCTCGTGGTTTTCCACGATGCTCACCTGCCATTGTCTGTCTTCTGTCATCTGTCGTTCATTGCTTTTACCGGCCTGATTCGCATTCAGCCGGAAACAACCTTCGAGTTTAACCTCATCGCTTCTAATAATGCGTGCAAGCTCTTTTTCCATTGGATATTTTATCCTTTTCAGTGAATGAAGTTGATTAGTTAATTGGCAAATTAGTTGATTAGTTGAATGTCGTTTTCTCAATTAACTAATTCACTAATTTTCTAATTAACTAATTTTCGTTCACGCACAATAATCTATAGTGTGTTGCTCGGCCTGGTCATTTGTTGGTATGTTGCTTTGATTTTGTTGGCTGGCCGAGCTATTTTGTTCTTCCGTGACGTTTTTGCTTTCATGCTCATCTTTAGTATTCTGTCGGCGTTTCTTTTCTTCGCGATGTTTCGCAGAGGCCAAGCCTGCAATATTTCGCAAACTTTCGATTGGTTTTATTATATTGTAATCATTATCCGTCATCTTTCCATTGCCTCAATTTTGCGGACAAATTAAAAATGGCGCTTGCATGTAGCTGACTGATGCGTGATTCGGTAATCTTCAGCACATCAGCTATCTGCTTCATAGTCAGATGTTGTTGATAATAAAGCAGGATAATCTGTCGTTGTCTTTGAGTCAACTGTTGTATCGCCTGGGTTAGTTTATCTATCAGCTCCGCCTGCTCGAGCTGTTTATCGGGTGTGTCTGTATTGTCGGCCAGCAGAAAATCGCCGGAGGCGGATTGGTCTTCAGCAAGGCCGTCGAGCGATATAAAATGCTGGGCGCGAGCGGATTCAAACAATTCATAAACTTCATCGACTGTTATTCCGAGTTTCTCGGCCAGCTCTTCATCGGTGGGGGCGGTGCCCCTCTGCTCTTGTATTTTTCGGTACAGCCGGAATGCATCTCGAATCCGCCTATTGAGATTTACCGGCAGCAGAGATAAGCTCCTCATCTCGTCGAGAATGGCTCCTTTTATCTTTATATAGGCGTAGGTCTTAAACTCGGCCTTGTGAGATGAATCGTAATCGCGGCAGGCCTTGACTAATCCGACAAATCCAGCCGAGATTAAATCTTCAAATGATAACGGCGGTCTGATATATGTAGCCACGCGGCGGGCTATTTTATGCACCATGGGCAGGTACTGAGCTACCGTTTCCTCATCTATCTTCGGCGTGCCGGAGACGGAAATTTTCTGGCCGACGTATGAGCGTAGTGCCACATATTTCAGATGCTCTGTGCCGACGTTGGCTTCCGCGACATTTTGCGTAGAAACTACCGGATTTTTTTCAGTTTGTACCGCCACCTGCTTTATCCTTTTGTTTCGGATGTGTTCCGTGAGAAGCGTTATTCATCCGGCTCGTTATCATCGCATTGGTCAAGATTGCATTAATTGCCTTCACAGCCAAACTGGTTGCTATATATGTTATTACCGCCCCTGCCAGCGCCCTTTTGCCGCAGGTAAATGGTGAAAGACCGCTGATTGAGCTAATAAGGCTCAAGCCGAAAAAACATATAACAGAGATAGCCACTGCAATTGACCTAACGTTTAATGGCATAATTCATCAATGGTTCAGGGTTCGTAGCTCCTAGTTCGGAGTTCGGAATGGTTATGGTTTCTGCAGGTTCTATTTCAGTTCCGAGCACAATTTCATCATAAGCGATGACCGGCAGCAGAGGCACTATTCGTGATAACACCCCGGCCAGCGGCCAACGCAATCTCGAATCGCATAGTAAAACCACCTTATCTTTGGCCTTATCCATCGCGTTCTTCCATGCCTTTGCGATGTTTCTGCCCATCTGCATCACCGCTTCGGTCGGCAAAGTTAAACTCAATTGCTCGCCTTCCTGTCGCAAAGTTGATGTCAGCTGGTGCTCAAACGCCGGCTCTAATGTTATAGCCGAAATCCTGCCGAGCTCGTCTTTGTACTGTTCGGTGATAATTCTGTTTAGGGATTTTCTGACAAGCTCCGTCAGGGCTGCGGCGTTTTTGGTTTTACCGGCGTTTTCCAGCAGCGATTCGAGTATGACCGTTAATTCGCGAATCGGTATTCCATCCTTTAAAAGATTTTTCAGCACGCGCTGAAGCAGTCCTATGGAGACCTGGCCGTCGGCACCGACAACTTCACCGACCAGTGACGGCTGATTGTTGCGAAGCCGATCGACAAGAAGCTGCACATCCTCACGCGTCAGCAGCTCGTCGGCGTGTCTTTTCAGAGTTTCAGACAGGTGCGTAATGAAAACCGATTCCGGGTCGATTATGGTATATCCATTTAGCTCCGCCTTTTCCTTTTTTTCCTCTGTCACCCATAAAGCAGGCAGACCGTAAACCGGTTCTGTAGCTTTTATGCCCTCTACTTTGTTTTGAACAGTTCCCGAATCCATTGCCAGAAACATTTCCGGTTCCAGTTTGCCTCTTGCCACCGGCATCTCTGAGAGTCTGATTTCGTATTGTTTCGGTTCGAGATTTATATCGTCCCGCAGACGTACCAGCGGGATGATAATGCCGAGCTGCTGAGTGAAGTGTTTGCGAATTGCCCCGATTCGCTCGAAAATGGTGTTACTTTTACGAGGGTCCACCATGCTGATCAGGCGCACGCCGACATGCACGGAGATCCTATCGACATCCAGGCCGGCTAAGACGGATTCGATTGGCTCTTTTTCGGCCTTTGCAGGTGCCGCTGTAGCGGATTTAGCGAGGTCTTTTTCTGTCCGAGCTGCCAGCCGTCCGAGCAGTGCGGTGCCGCAGGCCAGGAATAGAAAAGGCACCTTGGGCAATCCCGGCACCAGCGCCATCGAAGCAATGATGAAAGCTGCTGTCATCAGCGGCTGGCTGGTTTTTAGGAATTGCCTTGAAAAATCCTGCCCGACACTATAGTTCGATGAGATCTTGGTCACCAAAAAGCCGGAGCTGACGGAGATTATCACCGATGGTATCTGGTTGACAAGGCCGTCGCCGATGGAAAGAATTGAGTAGGTTTTTACGGCATTGGCAACTGTCTGTCCACGCGAGTAACCCATGGCTATGCCGCCGATGATGTTGATGGCGGTAATTATAAGTCCGGCCTTGGCGTCGCCTCGGATGAATTTACTTGCGCCGTCCATAGCGCCATAAAATTCACTTTCTTTGACGATTTTGGATCTGCGGGCGTTGGCCTGCGTTTCAGTAATGACGCCTGCGTTCAGGTCTGCATCAATGGCCATTTGCTTGCCAGGCATGGCATCGAGGGTAAAGCGGGCGGCTACTTCGCTTATTCGTTCTGCACCTTTGGTGACCACGATGAACTGGATGACCACCAGGATTAAGAAAATTACAAGGCCCACGATGAAGCTGCCGCCGGCAACGAAATTTCCAAAGGTCTGAATAATCCTGCCGGCATCGCCCTGCATCAGTATCAATCTGGTCGATGCCACATTGAGTGACAGGCGAAACAATGTCACGAACAGAAGTAGCGAAGGAAAGGTGGATAATTCAAGTGCTTCTTTAGAGGAGAGGGTAATTATTAGCACACTCACTGCCAACGATATGCTACAGGCTAAAAGCATATCCAATAGTAATGTAGGAAGCGGGATTATAAGAGTGGCAAGGATTGTAACCAGGCCCGCAGCCATAATGATATTACTGTGAGAGGCCAAAGGCGTGTTGAGCAGGTCGTCATTTGTTGTTTTTAATCCGCCTGAGGTGGAGCTGCCCCGGCCGCCAAAGACGGATTGTGTTGCGGAGCCGCGGCCTGATTTTCCGAGTTTTGCCATTATAATTTTATCCCTCCGATTATTCTGCCGATTTGCCGGCACCAATAATCTGCTTAATTCTGACAGCGAACCTGTTATCTACAACTACTACATCCCCTTCGGCGAACCTCGAATCCTTCAGGAACAAATCAACCGGTGCATCAACAGGTTTGTCGAGCTTCAGCACCGAGCCGGGCTGTAGCTGAAGAAGCCGTCTGACCGGTATTTCCGCTTGGCCGATGGCAACGGTTACAGGCACGTTCATGTCTAATATGATGTCTAATTTGCCCTCGTTTTTGTCTTCGACAGAAGACACGGGGGTGGATTCTGATGCTGCCTCGGCAAATTCGATGCGCTGAGCGGATACCTGTTTTTGGGGCTCTGATTCGCGGGAATGTGATTCAGCTTGTGCAGTTTCCTGATGCCTGCTCACAGCGGAGTCGGAGGGTGGAGTTTGATTTTTGGACCCCGCTTCGCGGGAAGCTTTCTCTTTTGCCATATCTTTATCTTTCGTTGCCGATGCTTTTGCCATATTTTGATTCCCTTCTTTTTAAGAAAAAAGGAGACAGAAAACAGGATACAGGAGTCAGAATTCTGTCATCTGTCATCTGTCTTCTGAATTACTACGGCGTATTGGCCGGCCGATTTTACAGGTCGTCCGTGAAAAAGCGTTCGACCGTTCACGAGCAGCTCTACCGGCTCACCGACCGGTTTATCAAGCAATACTATATCGGATTGACGAAGACTAATTATCTGTTCGAGAGTCAGCGCTGTAGAAGCCAATCGAACCTTGACGCAAACAGGCATCTGCTGCAGATGGTGAAGTATCGCTTTAGAAATATCTCCGGCAGATAATTCTCGCTCGACCTCTACGGTTTTACCGACCACGGGTGCCAGCTTGCTGCAGGGTATTAAAATATAGATTTGTGTGCCGGCAGAGGTGGTTTCGGAGTTCGGTGTTCGCAGTTCAGTGTTCGAGGAGTCTTTCCGGCTGTTGAAAACGTCCTTATCGGTACCGAAAACAATCTTACAAATCTCTTCAATGCTCTGGAATTCGATGGGAGGCTTACCTTTGGCCATACTTTTCGCCGGCTGAACCTCATAATAGCCACGAAAACAGATGGAAATGGACTGGGCGACGGTTTTGGCGATGTCGAACAAAAGAGATTCTTCCAGTTGCGATAGTGCCACCGGCTGGCTTGTGCCGCCTGTTTCATTGCGTTCAGATTTACCTGATTTGTCTGGGGCTTTGGTGTCACCGAGCAATAGGCTTACCAGGAGCGATGCGGTTTGTGCAGGTATGGCAATAAGTCCCAGAGGTTTATCCTTGTTGGGACCGAAGGCGAGGTAATAGTCGGCCTGGCCGCTATTTGAAATCAGTGCAGTAAGCTCACAAGCGAAATGTTGTGTTGTTGAGACAGTGGTGACATAGAAATCGCTGTGGAATAGTGCGGTAAATTTTTCAGTCAGTGTCGCGGCTGCCTGTTTTGTGAAGTTATCAAGCTGCTTAAGCTGCTCTGTGTTAAAATATCGGCCTTGTCGCCAGTTATATTCGACGGCTTTTATCTCGCTGGTTTCAGCGGGTCTGGAACCAATGGCAGATAAGAGCCGTCGGTTGTTTTCTCTATTGAGGTTGTTGACGGATGCGTCGCTCATTGTATGGCAAAATCCTTAAAGAATACGTTTACGATCTGAGGTTTGGCGTCGGGGAAAAGCTTTTCATTAAACGAGTCCAGTATTTCTGATTGAATTCGCATGAGGTTCTTGTCACCACGGGTCTGTTCGATGGTTAGACTTGCAAGATAGATAGTAAGCCAGTTTCTTAAAAGAGGAATCCTTTCTTCAATGAAGGGTGTGCTTTTTTTAGAATCAAGCTCATTGCTTATCTGCAGAATCAGTGCTACTCGAATATATCGCGTTGCCCCCGGCTCATTGAGATTTGCAACCACAGGCTCGAGCTCGTAGTGCCATGTATTTTTCAAATCTGCTTTTGAGGCGTTTGCAGGCTGAGCACCGGCTGAATCAGTTTGCTGGGTCAATTCGGTTGTTTTGCCGGCGCCGGACCAGCCGAATAATCGTCCAAGCCCAAAGCCGGACGCTGCGCAAATGACTACTATACCTGCGAATATCGTCCATTGTAGATAGTGTACCCCCAAGCGTTTTTTGGGTTCTTTGTCGCCGGCGTCTTTAGCCGGCGTTGCTGCTTTTTGAGAAGCATCATTGTTTTCTTGTATTTCTGTATTTTTTTCGTCCGCCATTTTTTTCTTTTGCCTCAATTATTCTCGTATTGCGTATTGCGTATTGCGTGAATTTTCGCACGACGTATTATGCACGCCTGCCTTAAGCGTGGTCGAAGGAACGCAGGACGAATCCTGCCGATATCGACGAACTTTGTCACGCAGAGTTCGATCGCTGATACCCAATACTTTAGCAGCTCTTGTTTGGTTGCCCGCTGTTTGGCGCAAGGTGTCTAATATTGCCTGCCGTTCTATCTGTTCAAGGGGTATGCCGCCCAGACCACAATTGTACTGCGTATTGCGTACTGCGTATTGTGTACTTGTTTCTTCGCAAGATGCATTACGCACGCCTGCCCCGAGCGGAGCCGAGGGGACGCACGTCGAGTCTTGTTGTGTCAAGGGCTGCATCTCATCAAAAAGCCAGGAGACATCGGCTAACGTTAGGGTTGAGCCTGCTCCCAGAATTAACGACGTCAGCACTACGTTTCGCAGCTGCCTGATATTGCCGGGCCAATGATATTTGACGAAGATGTCCATCATGGCGGTGTCGAGCTGGGTGATGCGGCGCTGTGCATCGCGGGCGTAAAGATTTACAAAGTGCCAGACAAGGTCGGGCAAATCCTCAAGACGTTGCCTCAGAGGTGGGACAACTAATCGAACAGCGCTGAGCCTGTAGTAAAGGTCCTGTCGGAATCGGCCACGCTTTACTTCTTCCAGCAGGTCTTTGTTGGAGGTGCTTACTATTCGAACATTAATTCTGATGTTTTCGTTTCCGCCGACTCGCTCGAACTCCTGCTGCTCAAGTATCCGCAGCAGTTTAGCCTGAAATCTAATGGGCGTTTCGGTGATTTCATCGAGCAGCAAGGTTCCGCCGTGCGCCATTTCGAATCGTCCCTTGCGCTGAGAGTAAGCACCGGTAAATGCCCCCTTTTCGTGGCCGAACAGCTCGCTTTCGAGGAGCGTGTCACTTAATGCCACACAGTTAACTCTTACATACGGCCCGTTTGTTCTTTTACTTTTGTGATGGATAAGAAACGAGATCAGCTCTTTGCCCGTTCCGCTCTCTCCGTTTATCAAAACCGGCGCCGAGGTTTGGGCTATTTTTTCCGCCAGGTGAATGGTCTGAATCAGCTTTTGGCTTCTGCCTACAATCTGATAAAGGCATCGACAGCCCTCCTGAACCGATGCTATTGTCGAGACGAGATGATTGGGCAGAAATGTATCAAGCATCGCCTCAACCTTCTGGCGACTGAGAGGCTTGATAAGGAAATTACAGCAACCCATACGAATGGCTTTAACGGCAGCATTGACAACCGAGTGCAAATCTTCGACGGTCGGTGCCCCTGATCGAGTCGGGGGTTCGGCTACCATAATTATGGGCAGCTCCGGGGAATCTGATCTGATCTTGCCGATTAAATCAGTTTTATATTGCGAATGATTT
This sequence comes from uncultured Pirellulales bacterium, assembly GCA_964538525.1. Classification (GTDB taxonomy): domain Bacteria; phylum Planctomycetota; class Phycisphaerae; order Sedimentisphaerales; family Anaerobacaceae; genus CAZIED01. Next base: position 12,933 of record CAZIED010000002.1, read on the forward strand.
AAATTCTCACTGATAAATACGAGGTCGCAGCTATTTTTGTCGAGAAAGTCGTTGGCGGCTCTTTCATCATCGGCAAGGTTGGCGCCAATACCTTTTGAGGCTAAAATCTCAAGAATAAGTCTAATGGTTTCAGGATCATTATCGACGATCAGGCAGCTTCCAGAATTGTCTTTTTGCTGACACCTGCCGTGGCTCATCTCCCGCTCCGGCTCGCGCCTTCGCCGAGACGAGCTGGAGGTCTTTTTTGATTGAATAATCAAATCCATTCGAGTCTCAAGGGTCTAAAGTTTGCAATCTTCGATCAGTTTCTTTGGTTTATCATTCTCCAACCAGCTAATTAAGCTCATTTGGCACTTTGCTGACCCAACCCAGAGGCAGTTGGGGAATGCTGTGATTAATTGTTCATACATTTTTTTCGCTGTCGACTGGTCTTCGTCCCGCAGGCAATTTCCTATTTGAAATAATATCCAGGCCTTGTCCTGCTCCGGCTCGCGCCTTCGCCGTGACGAGTCGCCGGCTGAATTAACATCGTTTGCGTCTTTTGGGAGGTTAAGGGCCTGCTGATAAAAAACAGCCGCTTGTTTCTGATAGCCGCACAGAAAAAGAATCTCCGCCAGCTCCAGCGGATTACGCACCTTGTCCGGCTGCTGCACCAGAGCTTCCAGCATTTTTAACGTTTGGTCGGATAACGGCTGAGCTTCATCTTCAAGTGGAATATCGAGTTTCGAATCTTGGTCGCCGACCGGGGAGTTTTCGGTTTGCAGTTTTGCAATATTAGGTTCATTTGCTTGTGCAGGCTTATGTCGTTGTTGAGGTGTAGCTGGCTGGCGAACTACTTTCCGGGAGCCTTCTGAAATTCGTTTTTCCTGTTCGAGTTTAATAGAGTGGATTTGTTCAATTAAATCCTGAAGTTTGGCTTTTCCCCCTTGTTGTTCCTTATCTTTCGTTGAGTTTCGGATAGCGGATTCGCTTTTGGAAGAGCTGCTCTGTGATGATTGTAAAGCCTCGGCACCATTACACGCAGGCACTTTACCGACAAAAAGCACCAGAAGACAGCAAGATAAATAGAAAACAGGAGACAGGAGACAGGAGACAGAATTCTGCCTTCTATCTTCTGTCTTCCGTCTTCTGTCTTCTGTCTTCTGTATTCTGTTTTCTGTCTTCTGCATTTTAATTGGTTGATTGCTTTGTCCACTGTCCCGTAAGGGCCAGAGTCGCCTTGTCAAAATCTTTCTTTTCTGTGTAAGCGGCGGCGAGCAGGTCAATCGCTTTCTGCTTAATCGGGTCCTGCGGTTCGGAATTTAAGACCTGCAGGCAAATAGAGATAACATCAGAATCCTTGCCGAGCTTTAGGGATATATCGGCCAGCTCGCAACCGATTTGCTGTGCCAAAGGTCCGGGTTCAGCCAAAACAAGAGCTTCGGCTAAATTCTTGCGGGCTGCTTCAAAGTCATCTTTGGCGGATAGGCATTTCGCCTGTTCAAGGTATATTTGTGCTTTTAATTGCGAGTCGGAGACGTATTGTGCTTTGTCGCCGAGCACTATAAGGGCCTGTTCAACCATGCCTATGGAACGAAGAATGTTTGCCTTCAGAATTGCGATCTCGATGGTATCTTTTTGGGAAAGATCAGCCGGTGAGACTATCACCTCACCCTCGGCTGGATTTGTGTTTTCCAGCAGCATAAGTGCATCGAAGTAATATCCCTGCTGGATGTATGCCTTGACCATCGACGTGGCGGTTTCCACGTACTCCTGCACCAGATGCTGTACAGCGAAGGTCCCGTCATTACGTGAAGTTAGGATGTAGTCAAAGGCGTCACGGGCCTGCTGGAGTGAACCTCTGGCCAGATTGGTTTTGGCCAGGAGCAGACAAGCTAAGTAAAAATCTCTGTTTGAGCGTTCTTCGGTAATATCGACGTATCGAGTCAGCCAGCCGGCGGCATTTTCATAATCTTTTACCTCGTAGAAACATTTACCTGCTCCCAGAGCGGCTGAGCTTTGCGATTCCGCCGATAAATTGAGATTATAAATCTTGCGAAAGAGCTGGGCCGCCTCATTAAATAGTCCCGCCTTCATAGTGACATCCGCCAGGTACAGGCTGGCCTGGGACGAATACTCACTGTCGGAATATTGCTGGGCAAGCTGCTTTAAATCTTCCCGGGCACCGGCGTAATCTCTTATTGTTTCTTTCAGCTTGCTTGAGGCAAGCAGTGCTAAAGGAGCCAAGGATGAATGTGAGTAACGATTGGCGACCATCTTATACTCTGAGATGGCTTCGGTTATGAAACCTCTTTGCTCCTCCAAAAGTCCCAGTGCAAAATGCGCTATGCCTTCATATTTGTTGTTGCTGTAACTAAATAAAAACCTCCGCCAGAGGGAAATAGCTTCCCGGTTCAGTAAATCTATATGTTCTGATAATGAGGTATAATCTGATGGATTAAAAATCTTTACGGTTAAGCTCGGAGTTCGTGATTCGTG
>CAZIED010000002.1:15510-36617 GCA_964538525.1 uncultured Pirellulales bacterium
GAAGTTCGGGGTTTGGTGTTTGGGATTCATCATCATTCAGCCGAGACAATAGACCGACGCAGCCGGCTGCCACCGTGAGAAATTGCTGTGTAGTCGCCGATGACATATATAATCTCACAGGTCTGTTTGTGGTTCGTGGTTCGGCGTTCGTGGTTCGGCGTTCGAAGTTGATATCGAGGTCCGCATTGGCGGCAAACCTTGCGATCAGCTCGTCAATTGGTGCTCCGTTACAGATAATAGACCAGCGGGAAATGTCAACTTTATTACCAGCGGGACTTTCTTGAGACTGGAGCTTTTGTATCTGCGGACCGAGCAGGGCTTTGTTTAATTGTTCGCAGCCGGAGCCCAGAACGGAGCGCAATTCAGTCTCGCTTAAGTTTATAAAAGGGTCTGGCTGGTTGCCGCAAAGAAGCCCGGAGCTGGTTGATTTATCAATCCATAATTTATCAACGGTGTTTTTGTCGGCATCACAAAGTGAGAGAACCTGTCTGGTTATCGACTCAGCAGCGAGAAAGTCGCAGTTTTGCTGCAGTAGAGACGTCCATTGCCAGTCGAAGGTCAATGCGCTGATTAGGGCAATCGTTTTGTAAGCATAGGTGTGAGCCTTGAGGAACTGTTTTTTTTGCATTTCCAGCACGCACAAATGGTAATTGGCAAAAGCCTTTATTACAGGGCTGTCAGCCGACTGCCTGCGGGGAGAAAGGTTTGTAGCTGTGGAAATATCAGAAGGGTTCGTGATCGTCGTCAGTAGAGAATAGGCCTCATCGAGGCGGTTCATTCTTTCCATACATAAGGCCATTTTCAGCAGAAGAAAATCCCGCATCATATCTTCCTGACTGCTGGCAGATGCGTCTGTGGTGGACTGAAGGAGCTTGTTATAGATGGCATAAGACTTTTCGTAGACTTCTTGCAGATAGAACGTTTCAGCGGTTTTTAAAGAAACAGCCTCTATTCCGCTATTGCGGCTATTGTCCGTCACAGGGATTCGGTGTTCGGAGTTCGGTGTTCGCAGCTCGGTGTTCGGATTCCGGTGCTCTGGATTCGGCATTTTAGGGTTTAGGGTCTTAAAAAACCCGTATAACAGTATTACTACAAATAAAGCAATACTGCCGAGGAGGATTTGCTGAGCGATTGAATAACGGCTCCGTCGAGCGAGTGTTGAAGTCAGCGGTGCTTGTTCATCGCTTGGTAGTTGGTAATTGGTAACTGGTAATTGAGAGTCTGAGCTCGTAGTTTGGTGTTCGGTGTTCAGACTTTGCTTCGGTTGTGCCTCAGGACGCTTTTTCTTAGTCTGTGTTTTGCGGGATTGACCGGCAGTATCTTGTTGCTTCTTTTTGGCCATGACTTACCAATTCGTTATTAACGCCATTCTCGTATTGCGTATTGCGTGAATTTTCGCACGACGCAATACGCACGTCGCTGGACGAATCCTGTGCCGACGATTAACACTGCAATAATTGTGCCAGTGCAGACCACTTGTGAAATAACCCCGCACCAATTGCTCGTTAATGAAGGAAATAGCCTTAATCTAAGTTGTGAAAAAGGCAATGGTTCAATTGGTGCGGGGCAAAGTTCAAGAATGAGGAATCCTTATTTTTATATTTGATTTTTGATATTTAATTTGTTTGAAAGGATGTCAGGATTCTATACGAGTCGATAGTTTTTATGACACGGGCTGGTAATTGGTCAGCGGTGATTGTTTAGCAGGTTTGACGCCGATTGATGAGAAAATGGTACGGATGCGCTTATGCACAAATCATCTGCAATATTGGGTTCTTGTGATTCCCGCGAAGCAGGGCATTCTTGCTGGAAAGCGGTGTCTTTCTCGTGCTTCGCAGCGATCTGTCCTCCGTAGCATCCAGCCTTCGCAGCCGCTTCGGCGGAGAAGGCCTGCGGAAGGTGGAAGCGCTGCTTCGCAGAGTAGCATTTGATGTTGTATTGCTTGACTTTTGTGTAGAGAGTCGCTCTGGTTATGCCGAGAAGGGAGGCAGCCTGGGTTTTCTGCCAGCCGGTTTCGGCTAAAGCTCGAGCAATCAGCTCACGCTCGGCTTTTTCCAACGAAAAATCTTTTATACGGCTGGTTATCCTCGATTCGGTCGGGGACAGGTCGCTTTGCGGGAATTCGTCGGCTGCCGGACTATTTGAAAATTGTTTGCCGTCTGAGATTGTGGTAAAGCATTGCATAAGGTCATATCCTTCTTCAGCGGGGTCGATAACAATACTGTTAAAGCCGATTTTATCTGTCGTTTCTAAAAGTATTGCCCTTTCGATAACGTTGCGCAGCTCTCGGACGTTGCCGGGCCAATCGTGCTTCTGCAAATTCTCGACGGCCAATTTGGTTAAGGTGGTTATTTTCTTGATTTTCTCCGGGCAAATATTAGATGTCTTCAGGAAATATTTGGCCAAAAGTGGAATGTCATCTCTTCGATCAGGTGATCTTAATGGGGCTATGATGACGGGGCAGATATTAAGGCGATAATATAAATCGCGGCGGAAACGATTTAATTTCATTTCCTTGTACAGATTGCGATTGCTCGAGGCTATAATTGTTGCATTACAGGTAATATCTTTTATCCCGCCGACCTTCCGGAAGGTCTTTTCCTGAAGGACCCGCAGCAGCTTGGCCTGTAAATCCAGAGGCATTTCACTTATCTCGTCAAGGAATATGGTGCCGCAGCCGGCTAACTCTAAAAGTCCTGTTTTGTCACGGTCGGCGCTGGTAAAGGAACCTTTGACGTGACCGAAAAGCTCGCTTTCCAGCAGATTTGCTGTAAGAGCAGCGCAATTTACAGCTATAAATTGCTCGTTTGGGTGTCTTAAAATATGTATTGCCTTGGCCGCGAGCTCTTTGCCGGTTCCTGTTTCTCCTATTATTAATACCGGATTACACCGGCTGGCAGCGACCAGTCTAATCATACCCAGCGTTTTAAGAAATGCTCTGCTGCGACCGACCATGCAGGCAGAACCGGCTACCTCGTCGGCAAAGAATTCAGAATCATTTTTTTCGGGGCTGATGGAATCGAATTTATCCTCCATGCGTACGGCAGATTGATTTTTAATCCGGCTTACGATTTGCTCCAGCCGGCTGTAATCCTGTGTGTCACGCAGATATTCGATTCCGACAAGTCCAATCGTGTCGGGGCCATTTTGTATAAATTCTACAGATGAGCCGAGGCCTTTTTTATCGGAGCTTAATATTATGGCGGGTACATGTATCGAATTTTCAATAGCTTCATTCAGGAATTCACGAATATGTTGAGGATTAAAAGAAGGATCGAAAAGAATTAAATCAGGATTGGCTGTTTTGGTGATATCAAGCGCCTCATTCAGGTCGTCGGCCACAAAGATTTGCTGACATGCCTGCCGGGCTAATTGTTGAACTTCAACTTCTTTGCTTACGACAACAATTCTGCGTAAACTCATTTTCTTCTATAAACATTATGGTTGTCCCCCATTGATTATCTTTCAGGCCCCAGCAGGGCGGGTTACCTCGTGCAGTCACCTGACTAATCGACCCACATCCTATTATAACTTTAATTTTTTATGGGACGGGCCAATAATGAAGTGACTTAAGTGACTAAAATTTGGAGTTAATAAAGTGCCTAAAATTATAACTTTAGCACACTTTAGTTCATTCTAATTGCTTCTTATGGGACGTCTTGATGTCACCAAGTCCGCACGATGTTTTTATAGGACAGGCATGATGGGTCAATATTATGCTGCGGCACAATCGAGCTATAGTTGCGTTTTTGTGGTCTTAAGTTTTATCGTCTTGTATTGAGCTTGGTATAGCGTGCTTTTTATAGAAGGCTCGTCCGTGGTTACTGTTTGTGTTTTGGGCAAAACGCTCGAATTTGCCAAATATCATCTTGCCGGCAGAAGTTTGAAGCGAGCTGGTTACACTAAGGACTATGTCGCGTCCGATTTTGTTGCGGGCGCCTTCAACGACGACCATGGTCCCGTCATTCAGGTAACCTATGCCCTGATCCGCCTCTTCGCCTGGTTTTATTACTTTAACCTCCATTGTTTCACCCGGCAGGGCTGCTACCTTTAATGAATTTGCCAAATCGTTAATATTTAATACATCCACTTCCCGTACCAGCGCCACTTTGCTAAGGTTATAGTCCGTTGTGACGAGGCGCCCGTTACAGCCTTTAGTGAACATCATTAATTTCTGATCCACCCCTTTGACCTCTTCGACCTCTGCAATCACAGAATCATCAATCTTAACATCAATAAATGAGTTTGTCTGCATCTTGTTAAGCACATCCAGCCCTCGTCTTCCACGATTACGTTTAAGCTTGTCAGCCGAGTCGGCTATCAATTGCAGCTCACTAAGGACGAAACGCGGGACGACCACCGGAGCGTCAAACAATTTGCTCTGGCACAGGTCTGCTATTCGCCCGTCAACGATAGCTGATGTATCCAGAATCAGAGGCCGAGCACCCTTGGTCTGTTTTGCAAATTCAACATAAGGAATCACAAAACGTACATCATCCTTAGTCCGCATCACAATGCTTATAGTTAAATAACATATACATATTCCGAGCATCCATTTTACCGCTGTCACCGCCTCGGGCGTTATTTTATTTATTCGAGCACCTTCAAGGGTTGTCTCAACACCAAATGTGTTATTTATCATATCCACTACAGGCGATAATGCCCCGCTGATAAGGACTCCCACCAAAAGGCCAAAAAATACTCCCGCCACAGCGCTGAGCTTCTTCTTGGGCGTGGAAATATCCAGAAGAAAAACAAACACTGCCATTCCCAAACCGCTCAAGACCACCGTCCAAAAACTGATTGATTCAGGAGCACCACCAATCTCCCGAGTGCCTATATTGACAAACATGACGCCTACAACCACGATAAGGAAGATAGCTCTGAATATCCAAAGTAACATGGTTATGAATCTCCAAATTATGACATATTATTATTTATGTTCTTTATTCTGGGTTCATTGTTCATCGATAAACTATGAACTATGAACAATGAACTCATAACTAATTATTTATGACTAAAAAATATTATAACCTGCACCCAGACTGTTATCAATAACTATATCATAATCTTAAAAACAACGAGGCCTATGCTGAGCTGGTCAGCATAGGCCCGAATTGGTGCTGACGTCGGGAGTCTGCAAAAATGCAGCTATTTATGTCGGCTCGCTGTTGGGCTTTTGGCCATCGTCGTTGGGTGTTTGATCCTCAATTTCTGAGCTTTGCTGATGAAGGCCGGTTTGTTCAGATTCTTCTATGGTTTTTTCCTGTTCAAATTCAACTTCGCTGGTGGTTTCGTTTACCGGTGTACTTTCAGTGGCTTCTATTTTGCTTGGCTTTGTCTTTTTGCTTTTGGCAGACTTTCCCTGCATCGTTCTGTGCTGGTCTGCCTCGGTATGGGAAAGTTCGATCCGAAGGCTGGGGTGTTCTTTTTGTTCTTCAGCAGTCCACTGAACCCTCCGCAGACTCAAGCCGATTTTACGAGCTTCAGCGTCAACTTTTAAGATTTTAACCTCAACTTCGTCATCCAGCTTGACTATATCCTGGGGCTTTTCGATTTTGTGGTCGGCAAGCTCTGAGATGTGCAGCAGACCCTCGAGGTCCGGCTCAAGCTCGACAAATGCGCCAAAATTGGTTAGCTTGGCAATTTTGCCTTTGATGATGTGGCCTGGAATATATTTCTCAGGGATGGCTCGAATCCAGGGGTCTTCGGTCATCTGTTTTATTCCGAGTGAGATTCGCTGTTTCTCCTTGTTGACTTCAAGAATAACGCATTTTACCTCCTGGCCCTTTTGCAGGGCATCGCTGGGATGTCCATATTTCTTTGTCCAGCTCATGTCGGAGATATGTATCATGCCGTCAATGCCCGGCTCTATTTCCACAAATGCGCCAAAGTTGGTCATGCTCCGTACCTTGGTGGTTACGATTGTACCGGGCGGATATTTCTGAGCAGCAATCTCCCATGGGTTTGTTTCCATCTGTTTTAACCCAAGCGAGATTTCCTGTTTTTCTTTGTTAACGTTTAACACTACCACCTCTATTTCGTCGCCGAGATTGACTATCTCACTGGGATGTGATAAACGCTTTGTCCAGCTCATTTCGCTGATATGTACAAGCCCTTCCACGCCGTCTTCGAGCCGAACAAATACGCCATAGTTCATCACGTTTACAACCTTGCCTTTTACCTTTGCTACAAGCGGGTAGCGCAGCTCAATATCTTCCCATGGGCTGCGAGTCTTTTGTTTTAGGCCCAGCGAAATCTTTTCATTCTCTTTATCGACACCAATTACAACACATTCGATCTGCTGATCGATCTGGACGACTTCCGACGGATGCGAAATCCTGCCCCAGCTCAGGTCGGAAATATGCAAAAGGCCGTCCACACCGCCCAAATCCACAAATACACCGAAGTCAGCAATATTTTTCACAATTCCCTTTCTCAGTTGGCCAACCTCGATTTCCGACATAATCTTTTCCTTGCTGGTTCGGCGTTCCTCCTCGATGAGCTTTCTTCTCGAAACAACGATATTGCGGCCTTCGACATCAATCTTGAGAATCTTGCATTCCAGCTCTTTACCGATAAATCTGCTGATGTCACCGGGCTTTCTGATGTCAACCTGCGAAGCCGGCAAAAACACAGGCACTCCAATATCAATAAGTAATCCTCCCTTGATTCGCCGTATAACCCTGCCGACGACAATGTCGCCTTCCTTTTTCGTATTTATAATCGTTTCCCAGCCTTTGATAACATCGGCTTTGCGCTTGCTTAATAAAATCAATCCGCCTTCGGAGTCGGTATCTTCAAGAAGAACATCGATTTGTTTGCCCGGCACAATCTCTTCAGGGCTTGAAAATTCACTGGCATCCACTACCCCTTCGCTTTTCAAGCCGACCTCGACAATGACATCGTTGCCGATTTGTGACACGATGGTGCCTTTTAGAATGGTCCCCGGCAGGCGCAAATCCACCTTTGTACGAAGGGCTTCCTCCAGGAATTCGTTTTCCTTCTCACTAAACAGCTCCACGACCTGCTGTTCGAGTTTTTCTTCCGTTAGTCCTAATTTGTTGATTATGTTTTTATCTACCATAAATTTAAGTTCCTCTGTGGAGTCTGGATTATCAGCTTATCGGCGCCCCACAAACACGGCGATAAGCCTTTGTGCACAGTGCACAAACCTAAATTGGTAATTGGTGATTGGTAATTTGAAATTATTTAACCAGTTACCAATTATCAGAATAGCATCTGCCTACGCAGCAAATGCACACCTGTAAGATTTATTACCCGAAGGACATATTACAGGGCTTCTAAATTCTTTACAAATACATCTATTATCCACTCAGGCGTCGAAGCCCCTGCTGTGACGCCGACGATATTCTTACCATAAAGTATATTTTTATCAAGTTCTTTCCAGTTTTGCAAATGAAACGTTTGCTTATTTACTTTTTTGCACAGCTCAGCCAGTTTTCTCGTGTTTGCGCTTTCCAGTCCCCCCAGCACAAACATTACATCGACCTGCCTGCACAACTGCACAGCCGATTCTTGTCTTTTTATCGCCTCCTGGCACAAGGTATTGATTACTTTCATCTCGCTAAAGCTGCCTCGGCCTATCTCACCAAGCATCCTGCCGAAATACTCCGGGCTTTGGGTGGTCTGGCAGACGATTCCCAACCTGGCGTTTTTTGGCAGCTTATGCAAATCAGACTCATCGGCAATAACAACAACATCCTTTGCGCAGCCTACTACCGCCCGGACTTCGGGATGGTTTGCATCACCAATCACAACTACTTTATATCCATCTTTAGCCAGCTCCTGGGCTATATGCTGCACCCTTTTTACCAGCACGCAGGTGGCATCAACTATCTTGATGCCTTTTTTCTTAAGCTCATCTATTTGTTCGGGAGCTGCACCATGTGAACGGATAATAACCGTTCCCGAGTTAATTTCGTCCACGCTGTCGATTGTTTTTAGCCCTGCTTTTGCCAGCCGCTCCACAACATCTCGGTTGTGAATAATCGGCCCGAGACTATAGACCTTTTTCTCTTCAGCTAATACTTTTTCCGCTGTGCGGATGGCATTTTTTACACCATTACAAAATCCGCAAGTTTCTGCAACCAGAACTTTCATAAACTTCAGAATCTGGTAACTGGTTAAATGGTAACTGGTAATTACCAGTCACCAATCTCCAATTACCAATAACCAGTCAACTATTTACTCCAGCGGTTCAATATAGATGTTGCGGAACTCTACCGGTGCTCCTTCACTTTGCAGACAGATTCTGCCCGACCGTACCGAGCATCCTGTCGCCACGTTCTGCAATATACCGTTGACGACAACCACAACCCAGTCGTCTTTGCAGATAATGTCGTATGTATTCCACTGGCCGGGGGGTTTTTCACTGCTCTGGTTTAACTTTATAGTCCTTCGTCCGCTGACTCTCTGGCCGCCTTTGGCGTGCTCTTTAATCTCTACGCCGCCGATGACCCAGAAGTCACCGGCATTGCCAGAGGCCAACTGGCACTCAAGGCCTTTTGGCCAGACTACATCCTGTCCACTGACGTGGATAAACACGCCGCTGTTGCCGGCCATATCCTTCCACCGCCATTCTACATGCAGCAGATAATCAGCGTAATCTTTCTCCGTCCGCATATAGCCGTTGGGCTTTCCTTCGCAGCGAATCACCCCATCGACAATCGACCATGTTTTTGTAACATCGTGGTTTGGGTCCGGCACAAATAATTTCCAGCCCGTAAAATCTTTGCCGTTCCAGAGGACGATTTTCTCTTTCGGAACGACCCCCGGCTGATTCGGGGGCTGCTTCTGCGGCGGTTCAGCCGCTGGTGCGACAAGTAATGCTATTGTTGCAATCATTACAATCATTAACATTCCATAACCTCCTAAAAATTTTTTATACCGATAATTAATTTCCTTTTTGGGGGTGCAATAAACACCTTAGTCGAACTGCAAGAATAGTTTGAATTATATATTTGGTCAAGTGTAATTCCGGTAGACCATATCCTGTAAAAAAGTTTGGTTTTTATGGATGTTTCGGTGTAAGATATGCTCGTTAAGCCGAAATCAAAATGCCGATTACAATGCTATTGTGTTATTTTGATGCGATAATTTGGTTGTTGTGGCCGACCTAATGTAAATGATTATGAGAAAGTTTATGCGGTTTTTTAAGAGATTGAGCCTTCAGTGTGCATGGATTAATTCTCGATGCAACAGTAACATTGCAGTTTCGGCTTTTGAATTTACCAATTTTAAGAAGAAGATTGGCCTTGCGGCTGATATTAATCCTTTAAATCTTGGCAGAGAGATTTTCCTATTGATTATTTTTCTGTCGCTTCTTATTGCAGGCTGCGGAACTTTGGAAAATGATCGTTGGCTGGGGACAAGATGCTATTTACCCGGTTGACCTTGACAGGATTTGCCGTGCTGCACACGACGCATTTTTCGATTGGCAGACATTAGTGCCTTTAGGCGGAGGGTTGCTTTTCGCTCTGGATGATTTTGACGGGCGGGTATCTGATTGGGCGTCTGATCACAATCCTATTTTCGGGTCAAGGAGAAACGCCGGAAACGCCAGATAATCTTAGAACCGCTCTTTTGATGGAATCTGCTGTTACCGCTCTGGCTACACCGAGCGGAGACGAGCCGACGGAATGGACGTTTTCAAAGTTAAAGGGGCTTGGGGTCGAATATGTTGCGATTCGCGCAACGTACGATGTGACCGGATGGCTGAAAAATGACATCGACCGGCAGCGGCCTGATAAAAGTAATGACTATAGTTTTCCGTCGGGTCATAGTTCCTCATCTTTTTCCTATATGACTCTTGCCAATAGGAATCTCGACTCAATCGATTTGCCGGAGCCGGTGACACCCGTGCTTAAAACCGGAAACCTTCTGCTGGCCACAAGCGTGGCATGGGCGAGAGTGGAGGGTCGTCGACATTATCCATCAGATGTGCTTGTAGGTGCGGCCCTGGGGCATTTTCTGACCGCTTTTATTCATGATGCTTTTATGAACCTTCCTGAGGATAATGGAGTCCAGCTTGCAATTTTGCCTCTCGATAGGGGAGCTGTGATTGGATTGGCGTTGCGTTTTTAAACTTCTTCGGTGTCAGTACCGCAGCGGCTCTTTGCTTTGACTTGCCCGGCAGTCGTTCTGCATACGGCGAAGTGTATTAGTTAGAACTTGTGCGAGCTTTTGGTCTCCCATGGTTAGTGCCTGCTTAGCGGTTATGGTTTTACCATAATAGACCGTAATAGAACCTGGTTTGAATATCTTTTTATGTCTCGGCCAGCACTCAAAAGCCCCATCAACTAATACCGGCACGATTGCTGCCTTCGAACGCCTGCATAAAAGGCCGAGGCCGGGTTTAAATTGCAGTATTTTACCGTCACTTGTCCGCGTGGCCTCGGGAAAAAGACAAACTCCCCATCCCTCTTTTAGCTTTTCAATAACTTGACGCATTGTAGCAATATCTGCTTGTCCCCGTTTCACCGGTATCGAATTGACTGAGCGGATCAAAGCCCCAAAAAACCTGTTGGAAAAAAGAGATTCTCTCGCTAAAAAATACAGCTGCCGTCTCAACGGGATCCCGCAAAAAATCGGATCAAGGAAACTTTGGTGATTGCTGACGAGGATGAAAGGGCCTCTGTCAGGGACATTTTCTCTGCCATAGGCACGAAAGCGAAACAGAAAAATGCAAAGAACTTTGCAAATCCAGCGCGCCAGCCAGTACCAGGCCGGCCGGAGGCCGGAGGACAGACGACAGAGGACAGAGAGCAGAAAGTAAATGTCTGTCTTCCGTCTTTCGTCTTCTATCTTCTGACTGCTGTTTTTTGTTTTCTGTCTTCTGTCTTTTGATCGGAGGCATTTTTCTCGTACACAGCGTAAGACTTTTTCCACAACGTCTTCCAAACTTAAATTGGTTGTATCGATAACAATAGCATCATGGGCAGGTTTTAGTGGGCCGACGGCTCTATTTTCATCACTTTTATCCCTTTGTTCTATAGCCTTTTGTGTTTGCTCGAGGCTTTGAGTGTCACCTTTTGCCTGTAGTTCGATTTGTCTTCTTCTTGCCCTTTCACGCGAGTCTGCCGTCAGGTAGAATTTTATATCTGCATTCTCAAAGGCTACCGTGCCCTGGTCTCTTCCCTCGGTGACTATTTTTTTCTCTCCTGCGGCGAATTGCCGCTGCATTCGAATAAGCTCGGCCCGCAGCGCCGCTTTTGAGGCAATATGCCGGACATTGACGGTCACCTGCGGCAGACGTATCTGTTCGGTGACATCCATACCGTCGATATAGACCGCCATCTTGTCTTTTTTTGTCGTGAATTCAAAGCTGTGTGCCTGCAAACAATCGAGCAGTTTTTCTTCGTTATTCAAATCTACACCTGCCTGCATTGCGGCAAGCGTCACAGCACGGTACATCGCGCCGGTATCGAGAAAGCACGCACCGAGTTTTTCAGCCAGCAGCTTGGCGACGGTGCTTTTTCCGCTGCCGGCAGGACCGTCGATTGTTATGATAAAATTCGCCATCTTGGAAGATTAGTGAATTAGTTGATCAGTTAATTAGTTAATTGGATTTGTCTTAACTAATTCGCTAATCAACTAATCAACTACTCTTTTCCAACTTTTACAACGATAATACTTGTATCGTCAATCTGCTCGGCAAGTCCCACGAATCGCCTTCGGTATCCCAATATATTTTTAAGCATCTGCTGTGCGGTGCCGTCGGAAAAATTTTTTGCCGTCTCAAGCAATCTTTCCCTGCCCCACAGCTGGCCGCTAAAATTGGCGGCGTCAATAAGCCCATCAGTATAAAATAGCAGACAATCACCCTCTTTTAACTCCACAGTTTCCATCTCATATTTTGCGTGTGCATCAACACCGAGCACAAGGCCGCCTTTTTCCAAGTCTATAATTTCGCCTTTTCTTATCAGCACAGACGGCTCATGTCCGCAATCGCAATAGCTTATAATCTGTTCTTTGGCGTCGATTACGGCATAAAACAGCGTGATAAACTCGCCGTCGCTGCACTCTTTGCAGGCCATTCTATTTAGTTTTTGGATGGCACCCTGGCTCCAGAAGATGTTCGCTGCACATGTTAAATCCCTTTCCAGAAGATTATCGCCGCCCAGTTGCCTGCCGGTGTCAAGCCGAACGTTGTCTTCGCCGTATTCGGTATCCATGTAAGCCCACAGAGCGCCTCGAAACATGCTCATACGAAGCGCAGCGGGAAGCCCTTTGCCAATCACATCAGCAATGGCAACTGCCACACAGTCCTCGGTAATCTTGAGAAAATCATAGAAGTCACCGCCTACATCGTAGCAGGGAATGTAGGTCGCCGCGATATCCAGTCCCGCTATCTGCGGCGAGTGCTCCGGAATCATTTTACGCTGGATAAAGCCTGCAAGGCGCATCTGCTCGGCAACCCGTGCCCCTTCGATGGCTCTGGCATAGAGCTTGGCATTGTTTATCGCCACGGCGCACTGTGAGGCGACCGCCCGGGCAAGATGAATATCATCCTCATCAAAATGTTTGGGTTTTGGGCTGTAAAGACGAAGCACACCTATCGGTTTATTCCTGAACTGCATAGCGACGGTAAGCTGGCTGACCAGACCTTCTTTAACGGTTGCCTCCTTGTATTTAACTCTGTCGTCAATCCGCATATCATCCAGCACGACCGCCTGCCCTGCAAAAGCAGCTTTTACGACGACATCATCTTTAGTAACCGGCCCTTTATTGCGGTATTCTTTGCTGAGGCCGTAAGTGCTCCGCATATTCAAATCATTGGTCTCTTCATCGAGCAGCCGTATCGAGCAGGCCTTGACGCCGACGATTTTCACCGCCGCCTCGGCGAGCTTATCCAGCACTTCCTGAAGCGAGAATTCACCCGCCACCAGCGTTGTAAGCTGGTAAATCTGCTCGTCTCTTTCTATCTGTTTTTTTGTTTTTCTCGGCATACTCTTTTTCTGCTGTAAACCGCCGCTCACCTTTGCGGGGTCAGGCCGGATTATACTCGTCTTTAAGACGTTAGTGAAACTAAATCTATTTCAATACTTGCACGCCGTTGAAATTGTTCATTTGCATCAATCTGTTATTTTGATTAATATGCTGCTGTTGATTAAAGGTATTGACATTTAGCAGATAGTAAATAATAAATTGAAAATGACTCAGGCTGCCAAACATATAATTTTTGCCGGGCAGGTCCAGGGTGTGGGCTTTCGCTACACGGCTGAGCGTATAGCACGGCGATATGAGCTAACCGGTTTTGTCCGCAATCTGCCGGATGGCAGCGTCGAGATGCTTGCCCAGGGAGCTGGGCAGGATATAGAAGACTTCCTTCGAGATATTAGAAATACTTTTACCGGCTATATAAGAGAAACCCAAATAGAAGAAGTCTTACCAAATCCGAAATACAAAGACTTTAGAATCACCTTCTGACCATGTTTGGAAATTGGAAATTGGAAATTATTTACCAATAACCAGTTACCAATTACCAACTATACGAACGACGTCACAAAAACCTACACCTGAGCCAATATTACCACATAATTCTTGCCATAGTACTCTGCACATTTCGGACAAGTCGTGTAGAAAAAGAACATCTTATTGAACTGCTTGCCCTTTGACTGTACCCAGCTTGTCATTTGCTGTACCCACTTGCGGATGTCCTTATATGGCCCCTCGAAAACCTTTGTAAGGAAGGTTCCAGAAATTCTTGTCATCTTCGCACCGGGCACATCCTCGCTCACGGCAATATAGATATCGGCACCCCAGAGTGAGTTTTCATCCGAGAGCATAAGCGGTTGCGGTGCAAGGGCGCCTGCCTGCTGAATCTTCTCCATGTTTTTTACCATCACCTTGCCAAAGTTCAGCGGGATGTGCATAAAACTTCTGACTCGGTCTTTGATAAATAATCTATCTTTGAATGTTATCTCTTTTTCATCCCACGGCTGCGGATTAAATCTTGGGCAGCAACCGGTCTCTGATTGTTCATATAATTTGTCCATACTTGTTCATCCTTTCTCTTGCAGAATAATTTTCTGCTGTTATCAGCGTACAAAAGCCGAAAAGTAATTATAAACAACGAATATTTTTATTCGAGAAATATTTGTTAATATAAGAGTGTTTTATAATTATGGTTACAATGGGTAAAACAAGATTGTTGGCTGATTATATTGCTATTATAATCGTTCTTTTGATGGCTATTGGGACTGTATTTGTTTTTTCAGCCAGTGCCAACGTTGCTCAAGATATTAATTTCAAAAAGTTTTACGATTTTCCCAGTTTGAGGCAAATTTTGTTTTTCCCTTTAGCCATCTTAACCCTTTATGTCTTCTCGTATTTCAATTATCACAGGTTCAGCTTTGCCACGGGCTGGTTTAAATCGCTGACCGGCTATATATTAGTCCTTAGTGTAGTGTTACTTATAGTCGTTTTAGTGCCGAGATTTGGTACTGAGGTTAATAATGCCCGCCGATGGCTGAGGATACCGGCAGGCCCGATTGTGGTGAGTTTTCAGCCTTCTGAATTGGCAAAATGGGCAATTATTTTCTTTTTGGCGGCTATTTGTGATAAGTTCGGAACCGACATAAGGTTATATTGGAAAAGGTTTATTCCAATATGCTGTATTATTGCCGTGGTTGTTGGCTTAGTTATCATAGAAGATTTTGGCACAGCAGCATTTATAGCAATTTTAAGTTTTTTGATGCTGGTAATAGCCTGTGTGAAATGGTGGTATATTTTGTCACTTTTGCCGGTAGGAGTTGTCGGTTTTGTAATTGCACTTGTTAGTTCACCTCACAGGTTGCAGCGAGTAATAGCTTTTTTCGAGCCGGATAAATTAATAGATTCGGCTGCTTACCAGGCTAACCAGTCGCTAATAGCGCTTGGCTCCGGCGGATTATGGGGTAAAGGGCTTGGTATGGGTGTCTGTAAATACGGCCATTTGCCGGAGGATACTACCGATTTTATCTTTGCAATCATCGGTGAAGAGCTTGGCTTTTTCGGCGTTATGGTAATCATCGGCCTATTTATTGCATTTGTTTGGTTGGGTATTTTGGTTGTTATGCGAAATCAAGACCGCTTCGGCCAATTTCTTGCTGGTGGTATTATTTTGACCGTTGCCATCCAGGCTGCGATAAATATCGCAGTGGTGTCGGTCGTGCTGCCGACCAAGGGGATACCCCTGCCTTTTGTTAGCGCCGGCGGGACGAGTATGCTTCTGTCATCAGCGGCTGTAGGCGTACTATTGAATATCGCTAAACAATCGGCTGCGAAACCTGACAAGCTGTTGGAAGAAAAACCAGAGCCGGATGTGTCACCTTGTTCAGGCTAAACGCTGCTTGTCCTAAAGAAACTTAAATTATGGGCAGTAGATGCTTTTTCTTTGCCGGTGGGGGGACAGGTGGACATATCTACCCCGCTATTGCTGTGGCAGAACAAATCGTCAAATCTTTCGACTTTGCTCAAGACAGGCTTGAGCCGACAGCGAAAATTCATTTCTTCTGCAGCACCCGCAGCATCGATTCAAAAATCCTTCAACAGGCAGGATTCGCTTACACTCCGCTTCCTGCAAAAGGGCTGAGCTTGCGACCCGGCAAATTCATTAGGTTTTGTACCTCGTTTTTACGAAGTTATCGAATTGCGAAAGAAATTATCGCCGCGAGCGATGATGCTGTAGTTGTCGGCATCGGCGGATACGTGGCGGCACCGGCTTGCCTGGCGGCGCATAAGCTGAAGGTGGCCGTTGCACTCTTGAATGTTGATATTGTGCCGGGGCGGGCAAATAAATTCATAGCACGCTACGCAGATGAGATTTTCGTTCAGTTTGAGGATACGCTTCATTATCTTGCTCGATTCAGAGAAAAGATAAATGTTGTCGGCTGTCCCCTGCGGAGCAGTTTTTCACATCCCCAGCCGGAAAAGGCGATTGTGGAGTTAGGCCTTGATAAAAGTAAAAAGATCTTGCTGATAACCGGTGCATCGAGCGGCTCGGAGAATATTAACGACGCCGTATGTTCGCTATTGGATAAGCTGAACGGCTTTGCCGACGATTGGCAGATTGTTCATTTGGCGGGGCGGGCTAATTTTGAAAAGGTCAGCCAAGAGTACGCTGGCGCTAAAATCCGGCACAATGTCCTCGGATATTATGATGATATGCAGAATTTGCTTACGGCTGCTGATTTAGTCATCGGCAGAAGCGGCGCGGTCAGTGTGGCTGAATATTCCGCGGCAGGAGTGCCCAGCATCTGTATGCCTTATCCCTACCACAAAGACAGGCATCAATATCTAAATGCTGCTAAGCTCGTTGAGGTCGGAGCTGCGATTATCGTTGATGACCTGCCGGATGCAAAAGACAGGGCCGAGTGGCTTTGGGAAGAGCTGGAGGTTTTGATGAAAGATGAAAGGCAGCGGCAGGAGATGACCGAGGCATGCCAAGCAATTGCACATTTGGATGCTGGCAAAAAGATTGCGGAGAAACTCTTAAAAATCACTATAAAACAATCATAATCTGTCGTTCTTTGCTCGTCGTTCATTGTTCATCGATAAACTATGAACTATAAACTCATAACATGTTTGATAATAAACTACTTGTTCAAAATGTGCCGATGGAGTAGAATATAATAGAACTTTAAAGAGTTGTACGTCATTTTGAACAGGAAGACAAGTCATGAACAGGCAATCAAACAGCAAAGGGCTAAAATCGATTTGTAGTTTTTGTGGCCGGGCGGGTAGCCGGACTGATACACTCATAGAAGGACCGAACAGGGTTTTTATATGTCCGGAATGTGTTGAGCTGTGTCACAACATTATCCGGCAGAACCGGAAACATCCCGGAAGGGTAGTAGCCAGTCTTAAAGAAATACCCAGGCCCAAAGAGATCAAGGAGTATCTGGACGAGTATGTGATTGGGCAGGAATACGCCAAAAAGTATCTGTCGGTGGCGGTGCATAATCATTATAAGAGGCTTGTGCACACTGATTCAGCCGACAGTGACATTGAGATAGACAAATCCAATGTGCTATTAATTGGTCCGACCGGTTCCGGCAAGACATTGCTTGCCCGCACCCTTGCCCGCAAGCTGGATGTGCCGTTTGCAATTTGCGACGCCACCACCGTTACCGAGGCCGGCTATGTCGGCGAAGATGTGGAAAACTTCCTGCTGCGGCTGCTTCAAAATGCAGATTTCGACCTGGATTCGGCGCAGCGTGGCATTGTCTATATCGACGAGATAGATAAGATTGGAAAGACTTTTCATAATGTGTCGATCACACGCGATGTCTCCGGCGAAGGTGTGCAGCAGGCACTTTTAAAGATGCTCGAAGGAACTACTGCAAATATCCCGCCGCAAGGTGGAAGAAAGCACCCCGAGCAATCATACATACAGATGGATACCGCGCAAATACTCTTCATCTGCGGCGGGACATTTGTAGGACTGGAAAATATTATTAAAAAACGGCTGGGCAGAAAAATGATCGGCTTTAGCTCGGAGCTATCGGCTAAAACCGATGAAAAAGCTGAATACAGTGACATCATTCGGCAGGTAACACCTGAAGACCTGATTGAGTTCGGAATGATTCCGGAGTTTGTCGGAAGGTTGCCTGTAATTGCCACTCTTGAGGCTCTTGATGAAAAGGCGCTTATAGACATATTGACCAAGCCGAAGAATGCGCTCATCAGGCAATATCAGAAATTTTTCGAGATGGAAGATGCCGAGCTTGAATTTACAACAGGTGCTCTGCATGCGCTGGCGCAAAAGGCGCTCAAGCGTGACACCGGTGCAAGGGCCTTGCGTGCGATTAGCGAGGAGCTGATGGTGGATATGATGTATCATCTGCCGGACGAGCCCAGAGGCGAAAAATATGTAATCACACGTGGCATCGTCGAAGGTAAGGCAGAACTATTTACCGCAAGGCAAACAGCAAAAAAAGAATCCGCGTAGGATTAATGCTTAATAATGTACTATTTATTATTCGATTCTTACCAGTGAGTAGGTCGGCATTAACAAGTTATAAATTAGTATAGCTTCGCCGTTGTGCAGGCGGATACATCCACGAGAGCTTGCAGTGCCGATTGTCTCCGGCTCTTTTGTGCCATGAATACCAAAGCCGGCCCTGCCCTTGGCCTGTCCCTCAATGCCTTCCAGCTCTATCCATCTTGAGCCTAACGGATAGTCCGGCTCTCCCGCGTGATATGTTCTGTTTGTATCAGGGTCTGTCCATGGAGGAGTGATTAGTTTGCCGCCATCTTTGACTCGCCAGAGACCTGTGGGCGTTTCCATATTAGCTTTGCCAAGACCTACGAAGAAGCTGTGTACAAAGGTGTTCTGCAGATATAAATCCATTGTGAAGGTTGAGCGATAGACCTTTGCGTTGAAAGGGCCGTTGATGACCTTTATTATCTGTCCTGCCTGCAAGTCCTGCGGGCGTTGGATATTATTGATTTGCATTAGAATCTCATAAGGTATTTTGTGTTGCTGCCCAATTGTTCTGAGCTGCTCGCCGGGCGTAACCTTGTAGGCTGTGCAGAGCTTGTCGTTTGCGAAAAGGCTTTTGCTGAACAGCCATTGCTCCGAAAGGCTCGTAAGCTGGCTTTTTATGAGTATTTGCTGTTGAGCGCTCATAGGCATTAATAGAGCATCATTTAGTTTGTCGCGCGCTTCAATAACCTTATCGGGTGTTTCCTTTATCATTGTTACGACTTCAGAAATAAGCTCTGCAACCTGCAGATTGGCTTGGCTGGTAGCATTCGAGGCTAATTGTGTAACGCTGGGATTAGTTTGCGGCTCTTCCGCCTTGCTTACGACGATGTTTTGGGGTGTTTGAGCTTCTCGATGCTCGATGCTTGATTCTCGATGCTCGTCGAGTGTCGAGTATCCGGTATCCAGTCCAGTATCGGGATTTGGTTTATTTTTGCCGAAGTGGCGAAAGCAAAAGATAACGGCTGTGACTGCGGCGATGGTGAGCAAAGTTGAAATGGCAATGATGTATATTCGGTTTTGGCTCCGGCCTGTGTGCAAGCCGGACCAGGGGAAACGAGCCATCCTAATCTCCTTTCCTATGATTGTTAAAGTATATTGTCCCTCCGTCGGTCACTAAAAAGTCAATAGGTTCATCACACTCAGTTGCCGGTATTGAGTCAATCACCTGCTCCCCGAAAGCAAGGCCGCATCTGGAGGCTCTAAGCTGTTTATTGGCGAAGAACTTGTCGTAAAAAGAGCCGCCTCGGCCGAGACGATGACCTTTTCTGTCGAATCCCAGCGCCGGTGTTACAACCAGGTCGATCTCTTCAAAAGGCACCGGCACGCCCGTTACCGGATTGCGCAAACCGGATACGCTGGTTGAGAATCCTGTCTCCAGCGAGCTGATTTGTACCGGTATCATGTGTCTTTGCTGCCAGGAAATCTTTGGCACTGCAACGATTTTGCCGAGCTGCCATGCGTAAAGTATAGCTTCGGAAGTATCTACCTCGTGCGGGAGTGATAGATACATCATAACCGCTGATGCTTTTTGGAATTCCGGAGTTGAAATGAGATTCTGGCATGCTTTGCGGCTTTTCTCTGCTCTTTGCTGCTCGCTCATCTCAAGCAGACAAGTCTGTAACTGACGTCGCAACTGACCTTTGTCCATTTAGCTATCCTTGCTTTCTTCGTTACCGTTAACTATCTTACTATTTTGTATCAAGGTTTGCAGTTTTTGTAAATAATGCTTAATATTTTTTTCGCAGCCTGCATCTTTGGGTTCATAATATTTTTTCTTCATTCCCACTGGAAGATAATCCTGCGGCACAAAACCGCTGTCAAAATTGTGCGGATATTTATAATCAGCTCCGTAGCCTAACTTTTTCGCAGCCGGGTAGTGACTATCCTTCAGATGTTTCGGTACAGGTTTAATCGGCTGCGATTGTACATCGGTCATTGCGTTCCATATCGCAGAAGCCGCAGCGTTTGATTTTGGGGCGCAAGCCACGTATATAGCCGCTTGAGCCAGGGCCAATTGAGCTTCCGGCAGCCCTATAAATTCGGATATTTGAACAGCCGCTGCGGCCAGCACTGTCGCCGTAGGGTCGGCGTTTCCCACATCCTCTGCCGCACAGACCGCAATTCGCCGGGCGATGAAACGTGTATCTTCGCCGCCGGCCAACATCCGGGCAAGCCAATATATGGTGGCGTCGGGGTCGCTGCCCCGCATACTTTTTTGAAAAGCGCTCGCCAGGTCATAGTGCGTATCGCCTGTGCGGTCATAGACAACAGCTTTTTGTTGTATCGACTCTTTTGCAGCTTCCAGATTAAATTTTATTTTCCCCTCGTGTTTTCGAGCGACTTGTGATAGTACTCCCACCTCAAGCGCCGTCAAAGCTCTTCGAGCATCACCATCGCACATCACCGCCAAATATTTAAGCGCATTATCGTCCGCCTGAATATCAAATTTTCCCAGCCCACAATCGGGCTCTTTGATAGCCCTATGTAGCAACTGCAAGACATCTTCTTGGCTGAGCGGCTCGAAGAGAAAAACGGTGCTGCGGGATATCAATGGCGAATTGACCGCAAAGTAGGGATTTTCCGTGGTTGCTCCAATAAGAATTAAAACGCCTGATTCAACATCATCCAGCAATACATCCTGCTGGGCGCGGTTAAAGCGGTGGATTTCATCGATGAAAAGTACGGTTCTGCTGCCGCTTGCTGTGAGCCTGTCTCTGGCGGCATCGATTATCTGACGAATATCCTTAACGCTTGCTGCAGGAGCACTTAGATAGAAGAATTTTGCTTTTGTATGGTTGGCGATTACCATTGCCAGCGAGGTCTTCCCCACTCCGGGAGGGCCATAAAAAATTAAGCTGGTGAGCTTGTCGGCTGCGAGCATCCTCGTCAGCAGCTTGTCAGGTCCGATAAAATGACTTTGTCCGATAAATTCGTCGAGCGTTTTTGGCCTCATGCGAACAGCTAATGGTTCAGCCGAGGCTATATTGGCCTTTTCCGACTTTTCAAACAACTTTTTATCGGTCTTTTCTACACGCATAGTTCATATTATATACAAGATGCACAAAACTGTCGAAAATTTATTTCCATAAAGACCTATCACATCAGCCATTCT
>CAZIED010000003.1:0-2649 GCA_964538525.1 uncultured Pirellulales bacterium
CGTGCATTAGATGCAGATGAAATCGCCGCTATCTGGTCGGAAGGGTCTTTAGTGGCATACTGGGCGCTGGATGAGACAAGCGGCAGCACCGCGCACGATTCGAGCGGCAATGGAAATGATGGGACATTGCACAATATGGAATATGGCGACTGGGTCACAGGTCATGTTGGAGGTGCACTGAATTTTAACGGATCGGATGAATATGTCAGAGTAGATCACGACCAAACGTTTAATATCGCAAATAGAATCACGTTCGTGGCATGGATTAATCCCGATAACGCAAGCACCTGGAGAACCATAGTATCTAAATTCGCTTATGTACCTTATTGCAGAAAGGACCTTTACTGGTTTCTTAATAATTACAAAATCGGTGTTTTTTTAGCCGGTCCGTGTACAAGTGACTGGACGCCGAATGTTAGTATTTCCACCGGTGTCTGGACACACGTAGCGCTTGTTTATGATGGTTCTGCAATGAAAATGTATAAAAATGGAGTTAGTTCAGCTACAATTGCGGCAAGTGGTTCTCTAATGTTGGCCCAATCAAGCAGTGATGAAGATCTTTTCCTTGGCAGAAACGCTGAATGGGGCAGTTACTTCGATGGCAAGCTTGATGATGTTCGTATCTACGGCTGGTCGCTAAGCGATGCGCAGATTGGGGCACTTTATAGTGGCCAGGAGCTCGTTTGGCCCGAAGTCAGCCAGATATTACCTTAGATATGTGATTGAAAATCGTGAGAATAACAGAAAAAAATAATGGCATGGCACTTTTAATAACGGTCTTCGTTATAGCACTTCTTTCCGTGCTTGTTATGGGAATGCTGCAAATCAACACCGAAGAGACTCAGCTTATGCAAAATCAAATATTTGCTGCTAAAGCACTGACGATAGCGGAAGCCGGCTTAAATGATGCCTTTTCGCAGATAAGGACGAGCAGAGATTGGAGCAGCGGTTTTAGTAATAAATCATTTGAAGGCGGCTCATATACCGTCACTGTGACAGGGACACTGCCGAATCGTACAATTGAATCAACAGGTACTACTTCGCAGGGTTTTGTTGCCAGGCTCGATGCCGATGTGACTATTAGCAGCAGCAGCCCATACATAATAAGAATTGACAGTTTGAGGGTCAACGAATGAAGCTCGACACAAAAACCGCTCTGGGGATAGACGTTTCGCAAGGCCGGATAAGCATGGCGCTACTTAGAAAGAAAGGCGGCAGCGTCGAGCTGGTAAAAGCTGCCAGCGGTCCTGTCCCCGAAGGTGCGATGAAAAATGGCAACATAGAGGACCCGGCTATGCTCGCCAAAGGTATAAAAGATTTAAAAGCGCGAAGCAGAATACGAGTAAGGCTGCGACAAGCTGCGGTATCACTGATTGCAAAGCCTGTGCTTGTGCAAATCATGGATGCACCCAAGCAGATGCCGACAAGTGTTGGACAGTTTGTCCATAATGAATTGAAGCATTGCGTTGCATTGTCGAGCAAGAAAATCGCTCTGGATTTTTGTGGGACGGGTACAGCAGGGCGCACCGGCGGCAGCCGATTGTTCGTGGCTGCTTGCGATGGCCAAAGAGTGGCTGATTTGGGCAGGGCATGTAGTCTGGCCCGCGTTAATCTTGAGGCGATTGAGCCCACGGTGCTTGCATACATCAGAGCATTTTACGCAAAAAAGATTGCGCAACAGTTTGATAAAAATGTGCTGATAGCGATATTGCGTGACAAGGTTTTGACTTTGTGCGTGTTTAAAAAACAAATACTGGATTTTGTCAGGACAAGAGACATTACTGCTGAAAAGGCCGAGCCGAGTGACATTTGTCAGTGGCTTATCGAGGAAATAAACACGGTTGTTCAATTTTATAACGTTGAAATTCCAGATAGTACCATCAATTGGGCAATTACAGTGGTTATGGATGGTGCTCAGCTGCCTAAGGAGGCTGACGAGCTCCTCAAGACAAAGGTTACATGTGACGGTTTGCAGATAAGAAGGCCCGAAGATGTGTTTCAGGATGTATCCGTCAGCCAGAAGGGCGGCCAGATAAAAACAGAGGCTTCTGTCGCGGCAATCGGCCTGGCCATGAAATTTCTGGTCACCGATGGAAATGGTTTAAGGATTAATCTGCTTCCGCCGGAAGCGTCTGAGATTAAATCATTAAAAAAACATGCTCTCATAACAGCCAATATTATAGCCGCCGTGCTGTTTATTATGGTGCTGGTAATCGGCGGATTGATGTTTTGGGTCGGAAGGGTGAACGCGAATATCATTAGTAAGAAACAGGGACAATCACTGCAGCAGATAAGCAAGCTTCTGGAAGAAGATAAATTATTAGACAGGCGAGTAAAGCAGTTGTCTGAAGGGCCGGGCCGTTTAAAAGAGGTTATCGGAGCACGGCAAGTCACAAACTGGTTTGGCATTTTGAACGACCTGCGAGGCAGAGCACCCAAGGCCGTGCGCATAGCTAACCTTTCGGGTACAGGTGACTCAATGATGTTGCTCGAAGGTCTGGCGTTGTCATACGAGGCTATTCATTTGTTCGTGAACTTGCTGGAACAATCGGAAAATATTAGCTCAGCCGAGTTAGTTGGGGCGGAAAAGGATAGTGAAGATACTGGATTTATCAGGTATGCAATCAGTTGTTCAATTGCCACTAAAAA
>CAZIED010000003.1:2749-5112 GCA_964538525.1 uncultured Pirellulales bacterium
TGCTGATGGAAAGTCTTGCCAAACTGAATAGCAGGTCGAGAATCGCTGTTTCAGCCGGTCTTGTTTTTATCATGGCGTTGATAACTTATTACTGGATAGTTACTCCGCATATCACCGAGCTTGATGCTGTGCGACGGTATGACTTGGTTGTGAGCGAGATTGTCAGAAAAGGTAAGGTGCTTAGTAGCACGGTCGCGGTCAAAAGGGGAAAAATTGAGCAGTTGCGTCAGCAGTTTGGCCAGCTTCAGGATAGTCTTTTTATGCCCGACAAGGCAAAAGAGTTCTTCAGTGACCTACAGGTTATTTCTGAACAGGCGGGCTGTGCAGTCTATTCGCTAAACCTCGTCTCAGGCAAACAAAGGGCCGAAGAAGCACAGTCCGAGAATGCTTCAGGCATAGTTACTCAAAGTGCGATGTTGAGTGTAATTGGGACGTATGGCGACCTGGTTAAACTGGTGGAAAAATTACAGTCGCGTCCACAAAAAGTTTGGCTGGATTCGTTTAAAATGACAAATCTTGATGATAGCTCCGGACAAATCAGATGCGATATAACAATTACAATTTGTACAATCCAGGATAAGGAAGCGATATCACATGAAGAAGCCAAGATATAAAAAAATATTCTTTTTCTTATTGATTGTTGCATTATTGGGTGCTCGAGCATGTTCTCAAACCGAGGAGACTAATCTTGTACAGAGTCTTGTACAGAGCAGTAATCAGGATGTTGGTCGAGAAAATCCCTTTGCGGCGATACCGAGAGTCAAGAAAGTTGTATCACAACAAACGATTCAAGATCCGCGGCTAACCGAAGAATTGCCGGAGTTATCCGTTGAGCTTGTGACTCTCAAGTTCCTTGATGCCAAGAGCACGGGCACGGCCTTTGAGAGCATGTGCTCTCGCTTCGGCAAGATAGCCATTCTTGAAAAAGTGAATTCTTTAGTCATTTTTGACACAAAAGAGAGGCTCGCGCAGATTTCAACCGAGATTAAGAAAATGGACAAGCCCGTGCAGGGGCTGCTTGTTTACGCTGTCGCTCTGCAGCACCTCGATGCAAAAAGTGCAAAAGCGGGTCTGGAAAAGGTTGTCTCACCGAATGGTAATATCAGTATTGTTGAGAAAAGTAATACTCTGATTATATGTGATACCCAGGAAAAGGTCCAGGCAATTCTCGCCGAGATAAGCAAGATTGATAAACCGGTATCGGGACTTCTTGTCGAGACTGTAACTTTGAAATTCCTCGATGCCAAAAGCGCACAGGCTGTAATTACAAAAATGTTATCTGAGTACGGCAGCATTTCAGTGGTTGAGAGAACCAACTCTCTGATTATCTGTGACAACAGAGTAAATCTCGATATGATTCTTGCAGAAATAGAAAAGATTGATAAACCCACATCCGGACTTTTTATTGAAACAGTGACATTGAAATTCCTCGAAGCCAAGAATCTCAAGCCGGTGCTCGATAAAATGGCATCTCAGTACGGCAGCATATCAACCAATGACAAGACCAATTCATTGATAATTTGTGATACAAAAGAGAACCTTGTTAAAATCCTGGGTGAAGTCAGAAAAGCCGACAAAACTCCGCAGCAGATTATGATAGAAGTGGCTATCCTTGATGTCCAGCTTAAGGATGACACTGAGATAGGTATTAACTGGGATTTGCTTTCTGATAAAAGGTATGACACCGTATATAGACAGAATTTGACGTCTTCCCGGCTGAAGTCAACCATCGAGAGTACAGACACGATTGGAGATGCAACGGCGTTTAATACCACAGGTTCGGAGCTGGCTGGCGAGTTAAGCGTTATAAGCGGCTCAGTCCGGAATGTTATTCATATGATACAGGAAAAAAGAGATGCCCAGATTATTGCCAGCCCAAGAGCTATGGTGGTAAGCGGACAGTCCGCCAATATAAAAGCTGTTGAGGAAATTCCCTATAAAGAGGAGAGCCAAACTTCTGGGGGTGGTTCGTTGACCTCTACCCAATTTAAAAATGTCGGCGTAAATTTACAGGTAACCGCTACCTTAACAGACGACAATGATATTTTTCTGACGGTTGACACGGAACAGAATGTTAAGACAGGAGAAAGCTCAAATAATGTGCCTGTCGTCGATACCAGAAGAGCCAACACATCTCTCTTGCTTAGGGATGGCCAGATTGTCGTTATAGGAGGTCTTCGACGGCAGGAAAAAACCAAAGAAGTCGATCAGGTCCCGATCATTGGCGATTTGCCGATTATTGGCCTGCTTTTTAAGAACACCAATACCGTGATTAATAATTCCGAATTGATTGTGCTGCTGTCGCCTCATATTTATAAAGGAGAGGCAGTTCCCCAAGAGGCAATGGCTAAGTATAACGAAAT
>CAZIED010000003.1:5212-28103 GCA_964538525.1 uncultured Pirellulales bacterium
TTTTACTAATATCAATCTGTTTTTGGGTCGATATGAAAAATGATCATAGTTTTGAGTTCATAGCTCATCGACGAACAATGAACAATGAACGAGGAAATGAAAATGCTCGGATTATTTAAGTCAAAAAAGAAAACAGACCGGCCAAAAATACTGCTGGTTGATGATGAACCCGATTATAGGACCACTGTGCAATGTCGGCTTGAATGGAGCAATTATGATGTTGTGACAGCCTGTGATGGGAAAGAGGCGATAGAAAAAGCCATAGCTGAAAAACCGGACATGGTTCTGCTGGATACTAATATGCCGATTATGAACGGCCATGAGGTGCTCGAGAGGTTCAGACAGCATCCGGACTTAAAAGACATACCCGTTATAATGGTTACCGCGCTATGTGAAGCGCAGGACATAGCTAAAGCCTCATCTTATGGTGTAGCAGACTATGTTGCAAAGCCATTTGATTTCACGGAGTTGCTGGAAAAAATCGCAAATGCGCTGGAGGGCAGGAAATCCTTGCATAGTGTTTGAAGGATAGAGTGTCTAAAATTTTAAGTGCCTAAAGTTATAAACTATTATTTTTAGTTCACTTTAGACACTTTAGCTCACTTTATATTTTTACCATTCCTCTAAAGCCTCCTCTAAAGCCGATTCGACTAAATTGGATACAAGATATGGAAAGTACAAAATACAAGATATTGCTGATTGAAGATGACAGGATTGATCAAAAGGCTTTTGAGTGGCTTATCACAGAAGAAGATCTGCCTTATGATTGTACGATTGCCAAGTCTTTATCCGAAGCTCACGAAATCTTAAACCACCAGAAGTTTGATGCAATTATTACAGATTATCTGCTTCCGGACGGTACCGCTTTTGACATCCTCGATTTGGTTAAGGATGCACCCGTTATAATTACCACAGGTGCGGGTGATGAGGAAATTGCAGTAAAGGCTATAAAAGCCGGTGCCTCTGATTATCTAATAAAAGACCATGACAGAACATATCTGAAGGCTATTCCAACAATAGTCCAAAATGCCATAAAACACAAAAAGTTAGAGGAGATAATCGACCAGAAACAAAAAAACCTTCTGGCGATATTTGATGCTGTGCCTGTTGGAATGCTCTTAATCGATGAGAATATGAAAGTCGTGCGTGTCAACGATGCTGTGAGGCAGGTCGTTCGTAAGGATTATTCACAGATTATTAATCGGCCGGTCGGCAATGCTTTATGTTGCACCAATAGCACTTACAGTGATAAGGGTTGTGGCTTTAGCCCCTTTTGCCCAGCGTGTATTTTGCGAACTAACTGTTTGGGTGCGTTAAATTCTGGGCAATCCATAAAAAAAGTTGAAATGCAGCTTACACTTAAGGTCGGCGATAAAGAAGTTTCGCCGTGGCTCTCTATAAGCGCAGAGCCGATCGTTATTGATGGTCATAAACACGCGGTGATTGCAATTGATGATATTACCGACCGTAAAATAGCGGAAGAAAAACTGAAAGAGACAATGGAGCTTAAGTCACAATTTATATCTACAGTCTCACATGAGCTGCGGACGCCTTTGGGATGTATGAAGGAAGCTATTGCTATTGTCTTTGATGGTTTAGCCGGGCAAATCAATGAGAAACAAAGTAATTTTTTGGATATAGCCAGAAGAAACGTAGATAGGCTCTCTACGCTGATTAATAATGTCCTGGATTTTCAAAAGCTCGACGCCGGTAAGATGAGATTGGATGTGCAGGAAAATGACATAGCTAAAGTTGTAGAAGAGGTTTATCAAACGATGGCCTGTTTGGCCAAAAAGAGGGAGATAGCTTTATCTCTTGAGTTTGCCGACAAGC
The DNA here is from genome assembly GCA_964538525.1 of uncultured Pirellulales bacterium. Taxonomy (GTDB): domain Bacteria; phylum Planctomycetota; class Phycisphaerae; order Sedimentisphaerales; family Anaerobacaceae; genus CAZIED01. Next base: position 7,046 of record CAZIED010000003.1, read on the forward strand.
TGCCTAAAGCCAGATTCGATAGCCCCAAGATTATCCAGGTTTTAACAAATCTGGTAAGCAATGCCCTGAAATTTACACCTGATGGCGGCAGGGTTAGTATTGGAGTTAGCCGGCAGGGCGAAGAGCTGGTCTTGCGGGTTAGCGATACAGGTATGGGGATTCCAAAGGAGTCACTTCCAAAAATATTTGAGCAGTTTTACCGTGTACACAGGCCGGGTGTGGAAATTCAGGGCACAGGTTTGGGGCTTTCTATTGTTCGCAAGATTGTAGTGTTACATGGGGGCAGAATCGAGATTGAAAGTGAAGTAAATAAAGGCACATCCTTTGTCGTATTTCTGCCGTTAGCCGGCGTGCAGCAAGAGAAGATGCTGCCTGAGAAAGTTGATCAGACTTTAGAAAAAACCCTGGCCGAAAAATAAATACACGCCGAATAGTAAATCAAATCACCGAACTCCGAACATCGAACTCCGAACCCAAAACTACATTCCGATTTTATTTTTGCAAGAATTAGCGTATTTTTAGGAAATATTTTTAGAGCTGGATACGTCTATCTTGAAGAAAATGGAAATACTTGCTTGAATTTTCGGCAGTAATCATTATAATTCTTTTATTGGCAAAGATATATAATTGTCTGTTTGCCTCAAATGGACAAAGTGAAGCGAAGAATCTGGCCTGTTATAAGTTGGTTTTTTTCAAGCTGCTAAAAGCCGGGTGCTTCGCCTTTAAGTTTATTATGAAGGAGATAAGTTTTTATGTTTTATAGGTTACAGCTAATGAGGATGCTATTGGGGCTGTTGTCAATTGCCGGGTTGTTTAGTTACCTCGGCGGGTGCGGCAGGCAATACAATAAGGAAGATGCTGATAAAGAAGTATATAAAATAATCGACAGCAAATGGCAGGACGACTTTGGCCAAAAGGCCAATTATAGAATAAGTGATGTGCCTCCATCACCAAATGACATTAAGCCAGAGGATATTGCGCCACAAACTCGTATTTTGACTCTCGTACAAGCCGTCGCTATAGCAACCGCCCAAAGCCGGGATTATCAAACGCAAAAAGAAACACTTTACCAAAGGGCGCTTGATTTAACAGGGACGCGTTATACTTATGCATTGAAATGGCTTGGAACTATAGACACAACTTATACAGACAATAAGGATACAGGCCTTGATGATGTAGAGCTTAATGCATCGGGCCAGATTAGCAAAAGGGAGCTGTTGCTCAATGGAGCGATAGTCAATACAAGCATTGCGTTTGATTGGGTGCGTTTCCTTACTGGAGATACAAGAAATTCGTTAGGCTCAATTTTAAGCGGCGATTTGACCATTCCTTTGCTGGGTGCAGGCGCCGGCAAGACCGCCCAGGAACAATTGACCCAGGCTGAGCGTAATGTTCTGTATCAGATACGCATGTTCAACCGTTATCGCCAAACTTTTGTAGTTTCGATTATCAATGATTATTACAATGTTTTGCAGGCAAAAGATGAGGTAACTAATACAAAGAATAGTTATGATAGGCAGGTTGACTCAAAACTGCGTTTGGATATGTTGGCCGAAGCCGGTCGCGAGGCTCGCATCAATGTGGATGAAGCGGAACAAAGGATGCTCGGCGCCAAAAATTCATGGGTGACAGCCCAGCAGAGATACGAACAGGCACTTGATTCGTTTAAGATAAGGTTATCTTTACCAACGGATGCCGACATAGAATTAGACCCAAATGAGCTTATGGCCTTAAAAGCCACCTATGAGGCTGGTACAAGCGAGCCTAATTATACAGAAGATGAAGCTATTGAAACAGCATTGGCTCGACGTCTGGATTTAGCTAATACAAGAGATGCAGTTGAGGATTCAGCCCGGAAGCTTGAGCTGGCTGCTGAAGGACTCGGCGTTCAGTTAAATCTGGTTGGCAACATGAATGTAACTTCATCTAAAGATAACGTCCAATCGACCGAATTACAATTTCATCGGGGCGTTTACAGCCTGGGTGGGCAGGTTGATTTGCCATTGGATAGGAAATCTGAGCGTAACGCTTATCGTGATGCGCTGATAGCACTTACACAGAGTCAACGTGACTATGAGAACGATGTGGACAATGTTAAATTACAGATACGCAACGCATTTCGCCAGCTGCGGGAACGAGCGGAGTCGTACCGCATTCAACGATTGAGCTTACAATTGGCTGAGAGGCGGCTCGAAAATAACCAGTTATTATTAGATGCTGGCCGTGCAGATGTACGGCTGCTGCTGGATTCACAAGATGCCTTGGTGAGTGCACAAAATAGTCTTACGGTTGCTTTAGTGAGCCACACCATATCGAAATTGAGCTTTTTCCGTGATGTCGGTATATTACAGGTTAGACCCGATGGCATGTGGGAGGAATAGATAATATGGTCAATAATTGGAAAGAACACAATCAAAACGCGTCTCCAATCGAATCGGAGACTAAGCAAAATCCTAAAGTGCGGGCATCATTGATTAATGGAAAAAGGCTTTGGGTGATTTTTATCTTTGTAGTAATCGCCGTGGCTGCTGTGGCACTATCGGGCATGTTTCGAACATCAGGCTCGACTACCTCTAATCAAAACTCGGCCACCTTTCCTGCGCGTCGGGATAATTTAGTTATCACCGTTACCGAAAGCGGCAGTATTAAGGCACGCAACACAGTGGACGTTAAATCCGAGCTTGAAGGCCAGGCAACAATAATAAGCATTGTCCCGGAAGGTACTTATATTACAGAAGAAGATGTAAAAAACGGCAAAATGCTCGTTGAGCTGGATGCTTCAAATTTGACTGAGCAGATCACACAGAGACAAATTGATTTTTCCAGCGCCGAGGCAAGCTATGCAGATGCAAAGGAAAGTTATGACATTCAGGTCAAACAAAATGAGAGCGATATTACCGCGGCCGAGCTAAAGGTAAGATTTGCCATGATGGATTTTCAAAAGTACCTTGGTGAAATCGTCTCGAACAAATTCATCGAGCGCATTAACCAGGATCCAAATCAATCAGGTAGCATAGCCGCGCTCCTTCCTGATCCCAATTTACTCCTTAATGATCCAAATTTGGGTGGCGAGGCTTCGCAAGAACTTAAGAGATTAACGGATAATATTACCCTGGCTAAAAGCAAGCTCAAACGAGCAGAAGATACATTGGGTTGGACTCAAAAGCTTCTTGAGAAACAGTATGTCTCTAAAACTGATTTACAGGCTGATGAGTTAGACCGTGACACCCAAAAGAGTCAAGAAGAGCAGGCAGAGATTAGTTTGGCTTTATTCAAACGTTACGATTTTACAAAAGCGGTTGAGCAGCTCCTAAGTGACTACAAAGAAGCTGGGCGAGAGCTGGAGCGAACACATGCCCGTGCCCGATCGAGGCTGGCACAGGCCGATGCCAGGCTAAAAAGCTCAGAGGCACAATTAGACCAGCGAAAAGAACGTCTGGACAAAACGACAAAACAGCTTGCTGCTTGTACAATTAAAGCATCAGCCCCGGGCTTGGTAGTGTATAGTTCGACCGGCGGCGATATGTTCAGACGCATGCAGAGAGGACTTATTGAGGAAGGGGCAACGGTTTATGAGCGCCAGTCGATTATACAACTGCCTAACACAACAGAAATGATCGCAGAGGTAAGTGTCCATGAGTCCTCGGTGGATAAAGTAAGACCGGGCCAAAAAGCAGCAATCATGGTCGATGCTTTTCCTGACCAAAAGTTCACCGGAGAAGTTCTGAAGGTTGCACTGTTGCCGGATGCACAACGTAGCTTTATGAGCCCCGACCTTAAAGTCTATACTACACAGGTCGCCATAGATGGTACGAATCAATCTCTCAAGCCCGGAATGTCGGTAAAGGTCGTGATTCTGGTTGAGCAATTGGACGATGTTTTGATTGTGCCTGTGCAGGTGGTTGCAAATCGTGAGGGTAAAAAGATGTGTTACGTTTCGGCTTCAAATACCCCTGAACCACGAGAGGTGCGTACAGGTGCTTTTAACGACACATTTGTACAGATTGTTAGTGGTCTGACAGAAGGTGAGCAGGTACTGTTAAATCCACCACGTGTGCTTGAATCCACCGGAGGGCGGACTGTGACACAAGCAAAAGAAGGTCCCCGGCAAGCCGAAGAACCTGCAAGCGAGTCAATGGTAGGAGAGCGAGCAGAGAATGGGCAATCTGGTGAAAGAAGGCAAAACAGAGCTCAAAGTGGTGAAAGAGGTCAAAGGTCCGGTTACGGTGGTCCTGAAGATTCCGGTGGCCCTGGCAATCCCAATGGCCAGGGGGGCCAGGTCGGTCGGGCCGGAATGGGAGGATCCCAAAATCTATCCTCTGAAGAGCTTGCCAAATTAAAACAACGCTGGGAGAGTATGTCTCCTGAAGAAAGAGAAAAAGAAAAGGAAAAAATGATGTCCCAGATGCGTGAAAAATCTGGCCAATCCGGCACCGGGTCCGCCCCGAGCCGGGTCGAGGGGTCGATAGATCAGCAAAAATCATCCAGCAGAGGCCAGCAGAAGCAGAATCAGCCTGAGCAAAGACAAGCAAGTAAGTAAGTGAGCCGGCAATGCGAAATTCTTATAAAAACCCTGAGTTCAAGAGTGATGGGCCTATCTTAGTGCTTGAGCAGCTGTATAAGATTTATCAGCTTGGTGCTGTGGAACTGCCGGTCTTACGCGGCATCGACGTGGCAATAAAGAAAGGGGAATGTGTGGCCATTATGGGGCCCAGCGGTTCAGGAAAATCAACGCTGCTTAATATGATTGGCTGCCTTGATCGTCCCACCAGCGGACATTATTGGCTTGGCGGACAGGATGTTTCCACGCTCAACGATGACCGATTATCGCAGATACGTGGTGCACACATCGGTTTTGTATTTCAATCGTTCAACCTTATTCAGCAGCTCACGGTCGTGGAAAATATCGAGGTACCGATGTTTTACCAGGGTTATTCCGAACGTGAAAGCCTCGAGCGTGCAAAGGAATTGGCAACGATGGTAGGCCTTGGCGACAGACTTCATCATAGACCTTCGGAACTCAGCGGTGGTGAGCAACAGCGTGTTGCAATAGCCAGGGCATTATCAAATAACCCCTTGATTATTTTAGCTGATGAGCCCACCGGCAATCTCGACTCGAAAAGTGGTACCGATATTTTGAAGATTTTGACCGACCTGCATAACCAGGGCAGCACACTTATTGTCGTAACCCATGATGACAAAGTCGCCAGGCAGACTCAACGTGTCATACGCCTTCTTGATGGGCGCGTACAACAATAGAGCAAGCCGTTAAAAGTGTGAAAGAATTGGTAGTTTATGTTTACATTTCGCTTAAAACGTACTTTTAAGTTAGGCATAAAAAGCCTGTGGATGCATCGGCTGCGTTCGACGTTGACGACATTAGGTATAATCTTTGGCGTCTCTTCGGTAATTGCTATGCTGGCCATAGGTGAAGGAGCGAGCAAACAAGCGCAAGAGCAGATTTCCAAGCTTGGCAGCCGCAATATTATTATAGAAACAGTAAAACCTCTCGAAGAGCAGCAGGTCACCGGGCAAAGTGAGAGCCTGCAGGAATATGGTCTTACTTATGCAGATGCTGAGCGTTTTCACAATAGCATTCCCGACGTCGAAGTTGTGGTGCCGGTTCGTCGCGTCCCTGAAGCGGCCTGGTATCGCAATCGCAAGGTGTCCGCAGAAATCATCGGTACAGTGCCGTGGCATCCCGAGACGACACCGATTCAGTTAAAACTTGGGCGGTTTCTGAGCGGCATTGACATGAATTACAAGCAGAGCGTTTGTGTTGTCGATGAGAAAGTGGTCAATGAATTGTTCGTATTCGATGATCCTTTAGGTCAGGATGTCAAGATTGCCAGGGATTACTACCGAGTAGTGGGTATCGTTAGTCAGCACGAAGTTGTGCCGGAGTCAGGCACACAGCCGTTAAATGAGGAGGCTCATACAACATTAGGTCAGGGTGGAGCAAATGTTGGTAATATCTACATCCCCTTGACCACGGTTAAGGACCGCTTCGGCGAGACGAAAATGGAAATGACAGGAACCTCCGGACGCAGATTGGAAAGGATTGAGCTGCAGGAGATCATCGTGAAAGTCGGCACATTGGAAGGTGTGATGACGACACGTGATATATTACAGACACTTTTGGAGCGCTTCCATAAGAAAAATGATTACCAGGTAGTCGTTCCTTTGGAGTTGCTGCGCCAGGCAAGACGCACGAAACTGATTTTCAGCATCGTTCTTGGCTCAATCGCCACGATTTCTCTTCTGGTTGGCGGCATAGGAATTATGAATATTATGCTGGCAACCATTAGTGAGCGAACGCGTGAAATCGGTATTCGCCGGGCACTCGGTGCCAAAAAACGCGATATTATGTTTCAATTCCTCTCAGAGACGCTTCTTTTAACCCTTGCCGGGGGTGTGCTGGGAATGATATTAGGCTCTTTCATACCATTTATGGTGACTCATTTTAGCAAAATGCCCACCGTTATCACAGGCAGCTCTTTAGTGCTGGCCTTCGGCATTAGCGGGATGGTGGGATTGGTCTCTGGCTTGTACCCGGCCTATCGCGCCGCTAATATGGACCCCATCGAGTCGCTGCGGCACGAATAAAAAGCAGAAGACAGAAGACAGCTATTAATTTTGAGTTATGAGTTTTAAGTTTTGAGTTAAAAGAGGATATAAACAACTTATAACTAATAACTCAAAACTTTCTGATCCCCGACCCCCGATCCCTGACCCCTAAATTACAAGTGTCGGCTGCGGATCATGGATAGTACCAGCCAAATACCGATAATTGCTGCTATGACATAGCCGAGGATGCCGAGCGTTTGTAAGCTGAATAGTTCCAGCACCGTGCCCTGTTGTGATACCAATAGGCTTGAGCCTACCAGCAGCGCCGCAATGATTAAGCCAAAGCTTATCCGGTTGGAACTTTTATCCAATGTTTTAACGAGGCTCTCAAGATGTTCATGGTGGACCCGCACGGCGAACTTGCCCAGACGGAATTTGCTTAGGATTACATTGATGTCCTCCGGCAATCTGGCGGCTAAATCTCCTGCATCGAGAATTGCGCGTCGTGCGCTTCGCAACATTTGTTTCGGGTCGATGTCACGCAGACCAAATTGCCTCGCGTAGGGTTTTAAGTATTGAATGATTTTGAATTCTGGGTCCAGAGAGCAGGCAAAACTCTCAATAGTCATCATGCTTTTGAGCATAAGGGTGAATTGTGCAGGCAGCCGGACATGATGCTTGCGAATTATATCGAAAGTTTGAACTATCGCCTTACTGAATGGAATATCCCTTAGAGGCAGGTCGTAGTAGGTTTGAAGCAATTGTTCGACATCTCGCATAAGTTTATTGCTCAGCTCCTCGGAGATTTCGATTGTTTCGCCTATCATGCCGGCGCGTTCAAATGCCCGAACCATTCTGGCTGCTTCGTTATCGACGATAGAAACAATCATTTCGTTAAGCAGTCTTCTGTCCTGAGAAGAAAGATGAGCCACTTGGCCGAAGTCAATCGGCGCAAGCACATTGTCGGGTAGAATGAAAAAATTACCGGGATGCGGGTCGGCATGGAATAATCCGAACTCGAATATCTGACGCAGCACAAAGTCTGCTCCTCGCTGAGCAATGATTTTAGGATTTAATCCTGCTTGAATTATCGCATCAGTGCTGCTTGGCTTAATTCCATCTATGAATTCCATTGTTAGTATGCCGTTTGTGCAATATTGTTCGAAGACCTGTGGGATATGGATTGCAGGATTGTCGGCAAAATTTTGCAGAAAGCGCAACTGATTTTGTCGTTCGTTGGTCAGGTCCGTTTCTTTCGAGATGGCTTCGGTGAATTCTTTTACGACTTGTTGTGGGTCAATTACATCGCTTTCAAAGATCGTGGCCTTTGATAAGCTGGCCAGGTCTTCGAGGATTTCGCACTCGGCGCGGATGGTCTGTACGATTTTGGGCCGGCGGACCTTCACGGCTACCAATTTTCCATCACCAGTTGTGGCACGATGCACTTGAGCTATGCTGCCGGCAGCGATGGGGACAGTGTCAAAAGTGGCGAAAAGGTCTTTGAGCTTGCCACCCAGCTCCTTTTCTATTTCGTCACGGATTCGATCAAACCGCTCCGGCGTCACCTGGTCCTGCAGATGCTCAAGCTCCTTGACATAATCATGCGAAATCAGGTCGGGCCTTGTGCTGAGAAGCTGGCCGAGCTTTATGAATGTGGGGCCAAGCTCTTCCAGTGCCATGCGGAGGCGCTGCGGCCTGCCGCGGGCTTGAGCGGCTTTTTTCATGTGTGACGGTACAGCAGGCCGGCCAAACCGAATTGCCGACTTTATAGGTGATAATCCCCTGCGTAGCGCATCGGCAGCCTCTTCAAAGCCGTACTTTATCAGCACGGCTGTAATGTGCCGGTAACGTCTCAGCCGTTCGAGCTTGAGCCTAAAATGAAGTTTCCGCAACGGCAAGATTTATTGCCCTCTGCTTAAAAGCTGGTCGAGCTTTTTTTCTATACGCTGGATGTCTTCTCGCGTGGCGAGGTTGAGCTTGTCAACAGTTTCTCTGACCTGGTCGGAGACAAGCTTCTCGAGTATCTTACGTGTTCTCTCGGCGCCGTCCATCATCTCTTTTACAAAGCCGGTCCGTGCAGCATTTTCAGCTTTTCCGCGATTTACATATTCATCAAAAATCTTCTCGGCACGTTCACGGGTCATGGATAGGGCGCCAAGACCTGCAAGAAATAGTTTGTCGATGGTCTCAAACATGATTTGTTTCCTTAAAAATTTTTGTGTAATAATGAGTATAACCTTCCTATACTTTATTCGATACGCAAAATATAATATCAGCGATAATACCCTACGTCAAATATATGGCGAAATATCTCTCGACCCAGCTCGAGACAGGTTTAGACGGATATTAGATGGAATGAGGATATGTTTGGAAAACGAATACAGTTGTTTAAGCTGTTTGGATTTAGTGTCAATATTGATGTAAGCTGGTTTATTCTGGCGATATTTATTATCTGGACACTGGCTGTGAGTGTTTTTCCTGAATCATTTGCGGGTTTTTCAAAAACTACTTATTTATTGATGGGAATAGCCGGTGCAATAGGATTGTTTGTTTCAATAGTGTTTCACGAGTTCTGTCACTCATTGGTTGCGCGCCGATTTGGGCTGCCTATGAGAGGAATAACCCTTTTTATTTTTGGCGGCGTTGCTGAGATGCTTGAAGAGCCAAACAGACCCAGAACAGAATTTTTGATGGCTATTGCAGGTCCGGTTTCGAGTGTGCTGTTGGCGATGGGTCTGTATTTTGTTCGATTGCTTGGGCAGCGGCTGGCATTTCCTGAGCCTGTTAATAGTGTTATTGAGTATCTTATGTTGTTGAACTTGGTCCTGGCTATCTTTAATTTGCTGCCGGCATTTCCACTCGACGGCGGACGGGTCCTGCGTTCGATTCTTTGGGCTATTAAAGGCAATCTGCGATGGGCGACCAGCATCGCTTCGCAATTAGGCTCCGGATTTGGATTATTTTTGATTGTTATGGGGGTCTTTCGGATTATTATGGGGTATGGTTTTGTAGGTGGCGTGTGGTCGGCTTTGATCGGTATGTTTATCCGTAATGCCTCTCAAATGTCTTATAAGCAGCTCCTGGTGCGAGGGGCATTGGGCGGCGAAGAGATTTGGCACTTTATGAAAACGGATTGTGTCACCGTGCCTCCGTCGATTACCATTGAGCAGCTGGTTAATGATTATTTCTATAAATATCATTTCAAGATGTTTCCCGTCTCGGATGGCCAGTTACTTTTGGGTTGTATTCAATCGGATCAGGTAAAGCAAATGCCGAGAGAGCAGTGGGGGATAACAACTGTCGGGCAGATAGTTAAGCCCTGTTCGCCTGAGAATACTATCAGCCCGCAGACAGATGCTGTAAGGGCACTATCTACAATGAGCCGCACGGGCAACAGCCGACTTTTGGTGGTCGATGCCGGCCGGCTGGTCGGCATAGTCACTCTAAAAGATATGCTCGGATTCCTCGATCTTAAAATCGACCTCGAAGGTCAATAATCCTGGGAAGAGCAGAAGGCAGAGGACGGAAGACGGAGGGAATTAGTTGATTGGTGAATTAGTGATTTTTGCTTTCAAAAGACACCTTCAACATAATCGTCTATATGATGAAACTCGGCATTTTCGAGGAAACTTTGCGGTTTCGCTACGAAGTCACAAATATTCTCTAATATGATAAAGTGCTTTTGCTCTTCATTAGCTAACTTTTTAAAAATCTCCTTTTGGTGGGTGTCAGCTACTTCTTCGGCCTTTTCAAGATAAAAATCTTTGCTCTCTTGTTCAATGTCCCTTGCTTTTTCATAAAGCTGCAGCTCGCTGATATCAAATTTAACCCGCCATACGTTCGGCGGGTTAAAGTTCTCTGTTGAGCCTCTCATTTTCTCGAAAACTTTTTTTGCATTTTTTAGAACCGGCGTATCAGTAATTTTCAATGGGATTTGTGTGCGCATCTGCTGGACGACTTTATAGTGCTTTGCCTCCTCATCGGCGAGCATGTTAAATATATTTTTGAGACCTTTGTTGCCGATTTTGCTGGCCAGCTCGCGATAGTAATCCTCGCTGTACTTTTCTTTTTGCATGGCAAATTCAAAAATATCCATAGCATAACCTTTCAAAGTTCAGTTTAACTTGTTTGTGCAGTCTCTTGCATGGCTAATGTAAAAGGTCTTTCCAGTGCCTCAACAATCCATCTTAGGAAACGCAGACCGTCGGTGCCGTCTATAATCCTGTGGTCGTATGAAAGTGACAATGGCAGAATTATGCGAGGCTGCAGCATATTGTTTAAATAAAGCGGTTTTTGGCGTGCCCTTGCTATGCCGAGAATGGCGACTTGCGGCCAATAGATGATGGGGGCAAAAGCCGTGCCGCCGATACCACCGAGGTTGGAAATAGTGAAGTTTCCGCCGAGCATGTCCTCCGGAGAGATTTTCCTGTCACGTGCTCTTTGCGCCAACTGGGTAAGTTCAACTGATAGCTGCAGGATACTTTTTTTGTCAACATCGCGTATCACTGGAACTAAAAGTCCGCGATCTGTATCTACGGCGACACTAATGTGATAATATTTTTTGTAGATGATTTCTTCTGCGTCAGCGTCCACGCTCGCATTGAATTTTGGGAAAACTTTTAAGCCCTGTGCGACGACTTTCATTGCTATGGAAGTTATGGTTAATCTACCGCCGGCTTCTTCTACTTTTTTTGAGTACTCTGCTCGGAACTGTTCTAATTCCGTGATGTCGGCTTCATCATGCTGAGTCACCTGAGGAACATTTGCCCATGTATAACTGAGAGTATCGGCGATGGCCCGGCGTGTGGCCGTCATCGGCTGACGCTCAATGTCACCCCACTTGGCAAAGTCAGGAAGAGCTCTACTCTGTTTGCTTACAGATGGTCTCGGGCCGGTAGTAATGATGCTTTTTACATGCTCTTTCACGTCATCCAACGTGATTTGTCCTTCGGGTCCACTGGCTGTGACCTCATTAATATCGATACCTAATTCACGGGCTAACTGACGAACTGATGGTGCTGCCGAGGCGGTTGTTGCCGGCTGGGTTTTTTCTTTGGCCGTTTCAATAGTTTCTCGTTTCTCAGCAGCTTGTTTAACCTGAGTTTTTTGCACAGGTTTTTGCTCAACGGGTGCTTGTTCTTTCTGCGGGGCTTTTGCTTCGGTCTCAACTTTCAGAATAATATCTCCGACTTTTATCTTTTGCCCTTGTTTAATATTTATTTCGGTAACTTTTCCACTTGCTGGCGAGGGCACCTCAAAAGTTGCCTTTTCCGTCTCGATTTCTACGATAGACTGCTCCTCTTTGACGAAGTCACCGACTTTTACCAGCACCTCGATGACTTCGCCGGATTCGACATTTTCTGATATTTCTGGAAGCCGGACCTCTTTGACCATAGTGTTGTCCTTCCATCAATTTTAATGTTTGATTGAGTAATTATATGAGCACAGGGTTCACTTTTTCCGGGTCGATATCCATATCAGCCATAGCTTTTTTGATTTTTTCAGGGCTGAATTTGCCTTCAGCAGCAAGGCACTGAAGCGCAGCTAAAGTGATAAATCTTGCATCAACTTCAAAGTAGTCGCGCAATGCATTTCTACTGTCACTTCGTCCGAATCCGTCGGTGCCAAGTGCTGTGAATCGACCTGGAACCCATTTTACAATTGAATAAGGTAGAGCCTTGAGGTAGTCCGTTGCAGCGACAAAAACGCCCCTCGTCTGGCCAAAACATTGCTGAATGTATGGAATCTTTTGTTCCCCGCCGGGGTGCAGCATGTTCCAGCGTTCTGCCTCGCAGGCGTCTGTGTATAGCTCTTTGTAGCTGGTGACACTCCAAACGTTGGCAGCCACATTATAATTAGTCTTTAATGTCTCCTGAGCCTTGATGGTTTCATTGAGGATTGTGCCGCTACCCAAAAGGTGAACCAGGCCGTCCGATGCCTTGTATCTATACATGCCCTTCAGAATCCCTTCTTTACTTCCTTCAGGCATAGAAGGCATGTTATAAAATTCATTCATAACGGTTATATAATAAAATATGTCCTCTTGCTTTTCATACATTCGATATATTCCATCTCGTACAATCGCAGCAAGCTCGTATGCAAAAGCGGGATCGTATGCTTTTAAATTGGGCACAGAAAAGGCGAAATGATGGCTGTGGCCATCCTGATGCTGCAAGCCTTCTCCTGCCAGGGTGGTTCTGCCGGCGATGCCTCCTATCAGAAAGCCTTTAGCCTTAGCATCTCCTGCTGCCCAGATAAGGTCGGCCATTCGATGGCTGCCGAATATGGAATAGAATATGTAAAAGGGAATGGTATTTATTCCATGAGTAGCATAAGCCGTCCCTGCTGCGATAAATGAAGACATTGAGCCGGCTTCAGTTATTCCCTCTTCGAGGATGGCGCCGTCTTTCTGTTCATTGTAGTAGAGCAGACTTTCTTTGTCCACAGGCTCATAAAGCTGACCTTCTGGAGAGTAAATGCCCACCTGTCTAAATAGTGCCTCCATGCCGAAGGTGCGGGCCTCATCCGGAACGATTGGCACAATTAACTTGCCAATTTTTTCATCTTTTAAAAGTTTAGATAGTAGTCTGACGAAAACCATCGTAGTAGCGACCTCACGACCCTCGGTGCCTTTATAAAACTCCTGGTACAGGTCATCCGATGGTGTCGTAAGAGGCTGAACTTTGACAACACGATTTGGTACGTAGCCGCCGAGCTTTTTTCTGCAACGCTGTAGATATCTTATCTCTTCGCTGTCCTCAAATGGTTTATAAAATGGCGCTTCCTGCACTTCTCCATCGGGAATCGGGATGCCGAATCTGCTGCGAAATTCCAGCAGTTCCTGCTCATTGAGTTTTTTCTGCTGATGTGTGATGTTTCTGCCTTCACCGGCCTCGCCAAGTCCATAGCCTTTGATTGTTTGTGCAAGGATTACCGTTGGTGAGCCTTTGTGCTCAACTGCGGCCTTATAGGCTGCATAGACTTTTACAGGGTCGTGACCACCGCGTCGCAGTTTCTCCAACTGCTCATCTGAGTAATTTTTTACCATCGCTGATAGACGTGGGTCTTTACCGAAAAAGTCTTTACGGATGTAATCTCCGCCTGAGACGGCGTATTTTTGGAATTGCCCGTCTGGTACTTCTTCCATGCGTTTGATTAAAATGCCGTCTTTATCTTTATCCAGCAGGTTGTCCCATTCGGATCCCCAGATAACTTTAATGACATTCCAGCCGGCCCCCGTAAAGAGGGCTTCAAGCTCCTGGATGATTTTGCCGTTGCCGCGCACAGGTCCATCAAGCCTTTGCAGGTTGCAGTTGACTACAAAAATAAGGTTGTCGAGCTTGTCTCGGCTGGCCAATCCTAAAGCTGCGATGCTTTCCGGCTCATCCATTTCGCCATCGCCAAGAAACACCCAAATTTTCCGGTCGGAAGGTTTTTTAAGACCTCTATCTTCAAGGTAATGGTTGAAGCGAGCCTGATAAATAGCCATTATCGGCGATAGCCCCATCGAGACGGTTGGAAACTGCCAAAAATCCGCCAATAGTCTTGGATGAGGATACGATGGCAGCCCTTTTTCCTGGCTCAATTCCCGCCGGAAGTTTTCCAGGTCAAAACCTGTGAGCCTGCCTTCTAAAAAAGCCCTTGCGTAAATTCCAGGAGAGGCGTGTCCCTGGAAGTAAATTAAGTCGCCTTCATGGTTTTCATTTTTTGCTCGGAAAAAGTGGTTGAATCCTACCTCATAAAGAGTAGCGGCTGAAGCATAAGTTGATATATGTCCCCCGATTCCTGAGGACATCCGGTTGGCTCTAACCACCATGGCCATTGCGTTCCAGCGGATAAAGCTTCTGACGCGATGCTCAAGGTCTATCTTACCAGGATATGGCGGCTGCTGATCAACCGATATAGTATTTATATAAGGAGTATTCAGGGGCTGTTGAATTTTTACGCCGAGTTTTTGCCCATGCCGGTAGAGTTGGTTCAGCAGGTTTTGAACCCTCTGAGGCCCTTCATTTAGCAAAACTCCTTCGAGCGATTCGAGCCAGTCCTTTGTTTCGAGTTCTGCAAGTCTTGTGTCCTTTTTATCCATACTATATCCCTAAACACCGCAAAAAAAGTGGTGCTTAATCGGCAATTTTTTCCTGCGGTTTACTGCATGATTTCCCGCCTACGCGAAGACAAGATTAAGTTGCACTTCCTTTAATGCAGTAATACATGCCGGATAGCCCATTATTTATCCATACGGGACACTCAGGACAGTTGCAGCCCTTCCTTTGGATAGTAGCCTTGCTTTTGCCGCGTGCACAATATAATCCTTCAACGCTTGTTTTGGGATAACTCGGGCAGTTGTTGCAGTTACCCTGCAGGCAAGTTTCAAAATTTTCCGACGTATCTTCGACCTTCGCCATACTGCTTGACTCCTTTTTGATTTATGATACTTGATGCTGAATACTCGACAAGAATCGAGTATCAAGTATCAAGCATCGAGCCTTCTGCTATTTCAGGATACAGATAGCTTGGGGCTGGGTGAGCCAAAGAGCAACGCTTTCTGAGACCAGAAATTCATACCTGCCGGCGGAAGGACCGATGAAACTTGTCATAAGGTCCTGGCCTAAAACAATCGAAGCAAATGAGCTGTCGGCACACAGTAAGACGCCGCCCGAAGATATACAGGCAGCTTTTATAACACAATCTGTAATAATCTGTCCGATGTGCTCTAACTCGGTAGTATGTCCCTGCGGATATCGTCTATAGAGAAGGTTATATAGCTTCGGAGCAAGTGCCAGTGCATAAGGTCCGTGAAAACCAGCGTTATCAAGTGTGGTAACGGCCTTGATGATATCTTCTGCGGCTGAGCCGATTTTGTCCCACAGCTTGAGCTTGACCGATAGACTTCCTTCAATGGTTAGCAATCCACTAAGACACAAGGCTTTTGAGCCATTAAAGATAAGCTCGTCTTCCTGCCCGGCACAGGCAATAGCTGCATTCGCAGCAGAAGTTAAGTCAAGAGGCGCAGCTCCACTCACGGCAGACTCAAAAGCTGCGATGTCACGCACCGGCAGTGCAAATTCGTCCTGGATAAATGCCAACGGCGTAATGCAGGCTGCCGTCATTTTTGCCCTATTGGTGGTTTTATTTTCGACCGGTTTATCCGAGCTTCCAAGAGCTTTTAATCCTAGGCCGAACGGCCCTTGTATGTGAAGAAGCCTGCGCCCGGACAACTGACTTTTAGCCGCCGAGGCGACAGCACGGTCAATTTCCTGCCAAACTTTATCGCCGAACGGCGTATCTTCACGATGCAGATATTTTTCAGACATTTATTTACCTCCTAAAATATGTCCCCATGCAATCTTGATTCTTGGTACCTGATGCCCTTCGACACGGCTCAGGACGGGCTCGATTCTCGATGCTCGACAAGTATCGAGTATTGAGTATCCAGCTATTTTTTCATATCACCGACGGTTGGTATTTTTTTGTCTTCGGAGCCGGCGGCTTCGCCATTTCCCCTGGCTATATCGTTGACTTCTTCAGCACCCTCAGCGAGAAATTGTTCTTCATCTTTCAATAAGATATTAATCAGCCGTTGAAACTCGCCGGCGTGTACGCGTTCTTCATTGGCGATATCCAGCAAGACCTTTTTTGCAAGCTCGTTGTCCGTGGCATCTGCGTGAGCCTGGTAAAGATGCACCGCCTCCTCTTCCGCAGCCAGGTCAAGACGTATGGCTCTTGCTAATTCCGAATCGGTCATCTTCCGGCCCGGTATAACGCCGCTAAATGGATTTAAGAATTCCGGCATTTGTCTGTCTCCTTTCCTTCAAAGCGTTTGTGTTATTCTGTTACTTCGATATCGACATCGTATTCCCAGCTACCATGCAAATTGCAGCGTTCAAAGGCCCGCAGCTTGCCGTGAGCATGGTCCAAAGACACACAGGCCTTCATGATGGGGCAGGTTGTTTTGGCTGTAAAATCTATTCTTGCCAAATACGTATCGCCTGCGTAAAGCTCAATAAACTGGATGAAATGTCCCTGTTCGTTGGGGTGCTTTAGGAGTTTGCCTACCTCGACCGTAACCTCGAAGCATTCGCCTTTCTTGACTTTTTTGGGGGCGATTATAATGGGAAGGTGCTTTTTCTCGAGGTCGGTGGCGTTTTTCAGGTCTTGTACCGTGTTGACGCCGCAAAAAATGTCTTCTTCGCACTCCAATATGGATTGTTTGGTTTTGCTTGTCATTTTTCATACTCCTTTCTTTTTTAGATATCCGTTTATGAATCATCCATTTTACGTGAAAATCCGCTTTTTGATAAGCCAGAAAGAAATTTTTTTTACTGTTCAGCTATATTGAGGCATATCATACGATTTAAATCTCGTAAAAGCAATCTGCCGGCTGCAATTGCCATCGGCCCCCACGCATCCGGCCCTTCGAGAACCTTTATTGAAGCGAGTTGTTTATAGGCGGTGGCCGTTGCCTCGGCAATGGTCAGTAAACCATCATCGTTCATAACATATATCAATCCGTCCGCGATAATGTATGGGCCGCGTCCGAATTTATGTGCGCTTGTGCTTGTCCAGAGGACCTTTCCGTCAAGGTTGAGGCAAGCCAATTCGTTGCCGGCGTTGACGCCATATATGTATCCTTTATAGAAGATGGGTGTTTGCTGAGGTGAGCCGAATATTTCCGGGCCGAGTCTAAAAGCCGGCTCTGCGATTATTTTATCACCTTGCTGCGTAAGTTTTAGCATCATGCTACCTGCGTTATAATCGCCGCAGAGAAAAATAAGTCCATCACCTACCACTAAAGGTGAGGGGACATTTGCGGTGCGAATCGTCCAGCCGGGATATTCCCACAAAATGCTGCCGTCCTCCGCCGAAATACCTGTTACGCCCCCGCTGGCGCAATAGGCATACATACGCTTATTTCCAAACACAACCGGCATCACAGACGAATGCGTCATCAGCCAACTGTGCGGATTGGGACTTTGCCACAGGATATCGCCCGCCTCACAATCGACCGCCATCATCAGTGCGTCACCGCCGACCGCAATTATCGCCTTGTCATCATCAATAAGTGGACACTGCCCGGCATACCAGTCGGGTACTTTGGCATTATATTCCTTTACCAGATCAAGCATCCAGCGAAACCGGCCTGTCATGGAATCCAGGCACGTGACATGACATTTGGGGCCCATAGTTACAATATATTTATCAGTTACCGCCGGCACGGTTCGGCTCATACCGTGGTTGCGTTTGATTTTGACCGGGTAAGAATACCGCCAGATTTCCTGGCCATCCGCAAACGAAAGACATCTGATGGCGTCGGCTTGTTTTTTCTGGTCGTAATCTATGATATATACTCGGCCATTGAGAATGGCCGCACCGGCGTAACCTTCTCCCACATCAATAGACCACAGAAGCCTGGGGCCTTCCAGCGGCCAGTTTCTGGCAAGAGCGATTTCTTCTTTGCTAATAGCGTCGTAATCTGCGCCTCTGAACCGAGGCCATGCACCGGGCAGGTCGGCGGGCTGACCTCCAAACTGAATTAGATCACCTTGAATCTTTCCAAATGTTTCATCTGAAGACGTTTGCAAAGCATCCTGGGTGTTTGGAACACGCTCGGCAAGCTCCATTGCCGGCTGTCGAAGCCATAAATATAGTGACATTGAGCCTATCACAATTAATCCGATGGGTACTACCCATGCAATCTTATCATACTTCATGGCAGTCTTATTCATTTCTTAATGCGTCGAGAATTTTACCGCTTAGCGCAAAGGCTGTTGCCAGTCGTATCCAAACCCAGCCGCTGAACGCGATAGCGATGACAGTGAGTGACAGCGACCAAAACGGCACTTCCGCGCCGGGTGATTTTAGCGCAGGCCCAATTGCCACCAAAGCCGTTACAATCCCGCATATTAAGCCGGCAAGGCATAGTAACCAGTGCTCATAAAATACCGTTTTTTTGAGCGAGATTTTATCAAAACCGACAGCCTGCAGCATCGCAAATTCGCCGCGTCTATCGAGAATATTGCGGAGCACTACCATTGCCAGCCCAATGCTGCCCAAAATCAGACCCAAACCGCCGAGCATTTGAAATATCGATAGATACGTGTTTTCAACGGCAGCCAGTTCCGCAAGTCGCTGCTTAGCCGGCGTAAATTCCATGCCGAAATCCCTCAATGCGAAAGAGAATTTGTCCGCCGCTGCGCCTGCTTTCTCTGCGGGGGCATCGATAAGAAACATCCTAAAACCATCTTCCGAAGGAAAACGCCTTACAAATTCGTCCTCGGCGATAACTAAACTACCTTGTAGAATCGAGTTCCTCAACATTCCAACCAGCCGGATGTGAAAATTTCGGCCATTTTCATCTGTATATTCAATCTCTTCTCCGACGGATTTTCGCAGCGACCAGATAATGGTTTGGTAATCGCCAACCGCTGGCACCACATCCTTGCCGAAGTTTTTGTTAAGCAGATTCCATCCGTCTTCTATTTTGGCGCCGACAGTAGCAACGGTGAACTTAAAGGCGTCTCGCTTTTGAAGCTCTTCCGGTCGAACTGCCAATAGACGCGGTTTCTGTGCTCTATTTAGATTAAGACAGCTTGCATCGTCGCCGTCATGCACACGCAATGAAACGACCTTAACACCTTCCATGTTGCTATCGTTTAATCCCATACTACTCTGCGAAGCAGCGCTTCGCTGCGAAGTACGAGTTGACTGGCGCCACGTTTTGCTGTCAAGGTCTTGCAAAATGCCTATCGCCGATTCGCCTATCATCGCAAAGCCTCCCGTGCCAGAGTTTCTTCTATCAGCGTTGGCCAAAGGGTCATGTTTATTTGCACCCACCGCGATAACCATAAAAATCCCACATGCAAGAAGGCCGATAACCGCCAGGCTTCTGCCGCTTCGTCTGGTCGAATTACGCACACCTAAACCGGCCAGTGTCGCTATGGGTTTTTTCCAGCTGCCTGCCGCCATTTTTAGAAATGTATGGCTGATGCCTAATCCGGCAGCTAATAGTAAGGCTCCGGCAGCGAAAAAAGCTGCGGAGGCCGTGCTGCTATCGCCGGTTCTGACGAAGATAAGAATTACTGCTGCCGATAGTGCTGCAACTATTGCTGCATATAATCCAAATTTGCCTTTTGATGCGGATTTACCCGTGAAAAACTGCCACTGCACAATACCAGCCAGAAGCTCGCGTGCCGGTCGTGACACCTGCTTGCGCAAGGTCAGCCAGATCGCGATAATGGAAACAATTATTGCTGCCGACGCACCTAAAAATAATGAGGAAGGTTTGACATAAAAATATATTTTCGAGCTGCTCACCGCTGTCTTCCAGATGGTAGTAAGTCCGTAAACAAGAGCCTTTGTGTATAGTAGGCCTGCAGCTGCCCCTGCAATTGCGCCGAGAACGGCCAACATTACACCTTCGATGAGAAGCAACCGTTTAACCAGCTTTGGCGTGAATCCCACCGCAAGTAATAGTCCGGTTTGCTCGCTGCGGCTTTCAACGCCGAATATGAAGATGAGTCCCGTTAGAATCAGAGCCGCTATGATGAGAAATAAACTAAAGCCTAAAAAAAGCTGGCCGAAATCGGTCGCTTCGTCACTTGCTTTCGTTCCGAGCTGCCGTACAGGCTGAAAAAACAATCCCTCTGAAGCCGGATCAATCGCTCTTAATATCTTTTGTTCTATAGTGTGCTTAGACGCCACGTTTTTCGGGACTTCGGCAGGCTCAGTCGAAGCATAGCGTATGGCGGTGAGATTTCCGAATCTGTTGGCCCACATTATTTGGCCGGCCTTAAGCGTGACAAAGGCCTTGGGCGTGCCACGATAGCTCTTCCAGTAATCCTCGTCGCGTTTGTGTATTTTATCGAGGTCGATAGGTATGCCCGGCTTCCAATCTCTGCAATTATTGACGTCTGCAAGGCCGGGGTAATTCGGCATTAATTCCTGATCAATTGCGGCCCCTTGCATAGGCAGGATTTTTCGTATCCGAAATGTGGTTTTTTGCTCGTTAAGATTCCTCATTGGTCCGAGGACGTAATAGGTAAGCTCTATCGTATCTCCAACTTTAGCTTCAAGGTCATCTGCCAGCCATTGGTTGATTAAAATTTCGTCATCCTTCATATCAGCCGGGATAAGTGGCGAATTTATGGCAGTAACCATCGAGTATGGTGTCACTTTGTCACCGAGCCGAATTTCATTTACAAAGTAAGTCAAGACCCCGATGGAATTATCCGCTGCATTTAACGCAGCCTGTGCTAAAGTTTCATCGATGAATATTTGGTTGCTGCGTAATTCGAGCATTTCGTTCGTTGTTCTTTGTTCGTTGTTCGTCGATGAACTATCAACTATGAACAATGAACGACCAGGTTCATCAAGCTCGCCAAATTCAAGGCCGGCATCTGCAAGCCGCCAGCATTTTTTTATTGCGTTGTTTGCCAATTCGTTCGTTGTTCTTTGTTCGTTGTTCGTCGATGAACTATCAACTATGAACAAT
>CAZIED010000003.1:28203-32987 GCA_964538525.1 uncultured Pirellulales bacterium
GAATGTGTCACGACGATCAATGCAATACCTTCACTACGGTTTATTTCAACAAGCAGGTTAGATATATTTTGGGCAGTAGCTTCATCAAGAGAGCCGGTCGGCTCATCAGCAAGCAAAAGCCGGGGCCTGTTTATCAAAGCCCTTACGACCGCCACTCGCTGCCGCTGTCCCCCTGAAAGCTCGCCCGGCCGATGGAGCTGGTAATCTTTAAGGCCAACACGTTCCAGAAATTCAACCGCCCGCATCTGGACAGCCTGTCGTGAGTGTTTATCTTTATTCACCAGTGTAGGCACCAGTACATTCTCGAGCACCGTGCACTGAGGCAAAAGATGATGTAGCTGAAAGACAAAGCCGATTTCACGGTTGCGAATCTCGGCTAATTGAAAATCGTCCAGTTGAGAAAGGTCTCTTCCTTCAAGCAGGACTTTTCCTGTAGTAGGGCGGTCGAGCGCACCAATTATATTAAGCAGCGTGCTTTTGCCGCTGCCCGATGGCCCAACTATCGCCACGGACTGGCCTTGTGCAACCTTTAGTGTTATTCCTTTCAAGACACTATCGGTATTCCCCAAAGGTTCATATTTTTTTGTCACGTCAATAAGCTCAAGCATGTTTTTAGGAACTTTGTTCATTGTTCTTTGTTCATTTTCAACGAACTATGAACTAGTAACCATGAACTTTAGATATTTTCTGATATATACGAACAATTTTCTCGGCTGTTTGCTCAATGTTAAATTTTTCAAAGACCGCTCTTCTTCCTTTCTCGCCGAGGGTTTGGGTATAGTCCGAATCGAGCAGCAGTTGCTCTAATGCTTTTACAAGAGAATTGACGTTATTCGGCTCGAACAGTACTCCTCCGCCGGTCGCCTCCATCAGCTCTGGAAATACTCCGCTTGCAGGCTGAACCACCGGAACGCCGGTCGCGAGGGCTTCAAGCACGTATAATCCGTATGCAACGGGTTTTTTCTCGGGAACCGAAAGCACCGAAAGCGTCTGTAGAAATGCGAGCCTGGAGGCCTTGTCAAAGCTCGGCAAAAACTCCACGTCACCAATCAAATCCAAAGAGTCCAGCTGTTGCCTGATTCGTTTTATAAATTTTTCGTCATCGGCTCTTCTGCCTCCGGCTATCTTCAACCTTGCATTTTTGAGTTTCTCGTTTTTCTTTAGCATGATAAAAGCATCAGTCAGTATGTCTAATCCTTTATCTGGGCACATTCGTGATAGAAAGCCGATTGTTGGTATTTGCGGCCAAATGGTACGCGGTTCAAATCCTTCCAGCGAAATGCCGACATGTAGCACTTGTATCTTTCCTGGCGGAATTTGCAGTCTCCGCTCCATTACGCCGGCATAGTATTTACTTACTGCGATAAATATATCCACATCGCCGGAGCGTTCGCAAAGCAATCTCCAGGCCTTTTGGATGTACGGCGATGTCAAACTATCCAGGAATTCATCCTCATCCTGTAGCATACAGACAACAGGAACGCCGAGCCTTTCTTTAATATTTTTGGCAAGTCCCGCTAAAAGGATATTAGATAAACAGATAATATCAGGTTTGTTGTCCTGCAAAGTAAGCCATGTAGCGAGCCTATCCAGTTCCTTTTTTTGTCGTCCGTGCTCTCCTGTCAGGATCGATGTTGTGGCCTCGCCGAGGTCGCGGGCATTTGTCATTCCTGCCTTGCGCCCGGCCCACCGCAAAAGAAAAGGGCTGTCGAATAAACGGTCAAGCCAGCGGGGAGTTCTCTGAAAAAAGCTGGTCTTTTGCTGAAGATATACATTAATCCCGCCAAAAAAAATAGGTGCATTACTTACTAATTCGGTTTTATCAGCCTGCAAAGGTAAATAAAGAGGAACCATCATAACATCGTGTCCGAGTTTACGCATGGATTTCACAAGCGCGGCATCACGCAAACAATTTTCACAGTAGAAATTGCCGCCCGAACCCGGTGTGATTTGTACAATTCTCATAGCTTAATTAGACTCAAGACACAAGACGCAAGACTCAAGGGTCAGTCCTTGTCTCCAAAAGCATAGATAGAACCATCATCGCAGCCAACGACGACCATGCCGTTAGCCACAGCCGGCGAAGATGTAATTGCCTGGCCGATTTCATAAGACCATACGAGTATTCCTTTAGAAAGTTCTAACATATAGAGCCGGCCGTCTTCCGAGCCGACGACTACTTTGTCTCCACAGATGACAGGCGAGCTATCGACCTCGCCCAATGTCACAAACTCCCACAGCAGCTTTCCATCTTCACGGCGCAGACAATGAATGCGTTTATCTCTGCATCCGAAGATGACAACATTCTCGTCAACGGCAGGAGATGAGAAGATAGGTGAATCGCCGGTGGTATATTTCCAGATAATGTCCCCTTTGGAAATATCAGCGCAAATAAAAACGCCGGCATAGTTGCCCACATATACACGTCCCTGCAGGATAGCTGGTGAAGCGGCGATAAATGAGCCTGTATCTATTTGGCTTATTTGTTGACCACGGTGAAGCGAAATAACATGAATCATCGCATCACAGCCGCCGAAAACGGCTTTTTCGTCATCGACTGCGGGGGCTCCATTTATGTAGTTTTGTGTTTCATAAATCCAAACAGCTTTGCCGGTTGACGAATCCACGCAATACAGCTTGGTGTCGTAGCTGCCAACGAGTATCCACGGATTTTGGTTATCCGGTGACAATGTCCAGTTGGCTCCTCCGAGGATTTTCCCATCCGTTTTATATTTCCATTGAAGCGTTCCTGTTTTAGCGTTAATAGCGTACAGAAAATTGTCCGATGAGCCTACAAATACGGAATCTCTGATTACGCAAGGTGCCGCCTCGACAGCACCATCAGTCGTATATGTCCATATCTTGTGTCCGTCTTTTAAATCAATCGCGTAGAGATTGGCATCAGAGGAGCCGATAAAAACTTGTCCATCGATGATTGCCGGGGAAGATTTTACACTGCCTTTAGTCTTAAATTTCCAAACAAGTCTTAGCTTATCAGGCAGACTGCCGGAGGTTCTGCCTAAGAGTCTTTGTTCGCCTCGGAACATAGACCAGTTGCCGTTTGGCAGTATTAATTCGTCATTAGAGTCAAAACCCCGCCTGAAAGGCGGGGCTAAATATTTAGCCCCACGTTTCACGTGGGGTTTAATTATAATTGCTGCGATTACGGCGAAAAGTACAACGCTAATTGTGATTATTAAAGCGGTTTTTAATTTGGCCCTCATACCGTGATGGTAACAGACTAATTAGCAAGGCTCAAGGCTTTAGTTTTTTATCTTTGGCCCCTGCAGCCAGAATTGCAGCCCCCAGGGCACCCGTCATCTGCGGGTCGGGCGAAACGATTACTTTCTTTCCGAGAGCAGCTTGTAGGCTGGCTTGCATACCTGGAACCATCGCGACGCCGCCGGTAAAAATGATAGGTGACTCGATATTACGACCGGCCAATGCTGCAATACGATTCGCAATTGCTCTCTGGACTCCGGCAATAATATCCTCCATTGCTGCTCCGGAGGCAAGCAGGCCTATAATTTCGGTTTCTGCAAAGACAACGCACATGCTGCTAATCGCTGCAGGATTTCGGCTTTTTGCAGCCAGCCGGCCGAGAGAATCAAGCGGAACATTTAGACGCTCGGCAACAACTTCCAGAAATCGGCCGGTACCGGCTGCGCAGCGGTCGTTCATGGCGAAGTCACGAACTTTGCCAGCATTATCCAGCCGGATGAGCTTGCTATCCTGTCCCCCGATGTCAATGATGGTTCCGCCGAGCTTTACCTCAAGTGTGAGCTGACGAACGCCGGCAGCGTGACATGTGATTTCGGTTATAGTTGTATCGGCGACGCTGACGGCGTTTCTTCCATAACCTGTCGCTACGACCCGGACAACGTCCTTCTTTTTGATGTTATTATCTTTCAGGAGTTTTCGAAAGAGTTTTAATGCGAGTTTATCCTGCTCAACACCCTGATCCGTTAGCCCCTTTGCCACAACCTTGAGCCTATTACCATCCATCAGGACTACTTTTATCGCCCTTGAGCCGGCATCTATTCCTGCGTAAATCATCTTTTTCTCCGCTCTTTTACAGTTTCAACCAGCGCTTCCAGACGTGTTCGTAATGTCGCATTTATCGAATCCGTCACCGGCGGCACCTCAATCTCCAGTACGGGGATGCCGAGCTTATCAAGCACGATTTCGCTAATGACCTGGCCTTCCAAAGCGCAGTGACTTGCTCCGGGAATACGAGAGATCAAAACTGCCTCTGCACCGAACCTGCGAATATCATTGCATATTCGCTCAGCCCTATCGGCTGATGAGCCAACCATAGGGTCGGCAAGCGCCGTCCTCGCCAAAGCCTCCATCGACGGTAAGTCTTCTGGAATTATATCCAGTGCGTGTGTGAAAAGGTATTCCGTGCCACATATTCTTCCGCCGCAATCCTCCAGAAGATTCATTACCTGCAAATCCGCGACCGGATTAACCCAAAAAATCTTAGCAGCTTCGGCACGCAGAGTGCCTATATTTTTCTGGACACGCATTTTGACCTCAACAAGTAATTCCTTCAGCACCTCAATAGTCTCATCGCGATCTGAACAAAAATGTATCGCCAGCATCTCGGCAATAAGCATCTCCAGAGCCGGAATGGGACACAGCTCAGCGGTGAAGACAGTTTGTCGAATCTCATCCAAAAGTCGTCGCACCTGGTTGGCCTTGCGGATTCCCATTGACAGTTTTTTATCATCCAGTTTTTGTCTCACCGATTCTTCTAATGCAATCTTGATTCGCCGTAGCTC
>CAZIED010000003.1:33087-35803 GCA_964538525.1 uncultured Pirellulales bacterium
CGCCGTAGCTCGGCTCTTCTAAGCCGGCTTTACGCAATTGCTCATAACGGCTGTCCCACTCTTTGAGCGTTATTTGTCTGGTTATGTCACTCACTGCAGCGTCTCCAAAAACGCTCTAATGCGATTTACCTCTCGGTGCTGAAAATCTTCATCGTCGCCGGATATGTCGATGTCGAGCACGGGTACATTTACGCAATCTTTTAATCGTTTAAGCTCGGCATGCCACAGGTCGCACCATAAGAAGCGTCGGAAAATAATCCCACGTACATCTCTTTCCTTGAGCTGCTGATTGAACCAGCGATAAAGCTCGTCATTAGGTCTGCGGGATACGTCCATGATTGCACAAAAGTAAGCCTCGGCAAGGGCCATCAAAGGATTATCACGGATGCTTCTGCGGTCAAACGATGAGCACATTCCGCGTTCTCCGGTTTCCGTAGCATCTAAAACGACCCGCCCACCAGAGCTTTCAATTATATCGAAAATCCGGAAGTCTTCTTTAAGTAAGGGACCACCGATAATTGCCAAAGGTACTACCTTAGTTTGAAGTGATCCCCCGAAATGAGGAATGATGGACGATGGACGATAGACGATGGACGAGCCACGAACGACGAAAGACGAACGACGAATTTGTCGCGAAGATAAGTATCCTCTTGCGGCTTGAATTGACGCTCTTGCTGTGTCGTATTCGAGCATCACCTTTGTCAGCTCATCGTTCGTGGGTGAGTGGCCACCCAGCAGAACGAGGAATCGGCCAAGCCTTTTTAACTCATCGAGGTACAGCTTTTCTGAAGCTGTGCTTTGCCATGTTTTAGGGACGTTCATAAGAAAAACGGGCAGCGAACATTGTCGCATAAGTATATCAGAAGCCCTTCGCATCTGGTCACATACAGTTGTCACCACAACGCCATGGGCATTTTTTTCTTTTATCACCTCGTTGATAAAAGCCCGAACATAAGGACAAACACCCTCTATTCGAGTGGTTGAACCGGCACGTCTCGGCAGGTTGATCGTTGTTCGTTGTTCGTCGATGAACTATCAACTATGAACAATGAACGATTATGCACGTATAGATAATTCTTTTCATCCGTTTGATTGCCCCTGAATAGACGACCTTTGGCGGATGGTTTCAAATAGCGCTTCAACCCTTAAAGCGATGCGTGCCGAATCAGACGGTGAGTAATCCGTTTCAATTCTAAGATATGGCAGGCCAAGCTTATTTTCGGCCAATTGCTTGACGCGGTACGATTCGACATCATAAGTAATGCAGGCCTGCCAGATAAGCTCTATGATACATTGCGGTCGATATTCGGCAACGAGGTCACGAAGCACATCCAGCCTGCGGTCGTTTTTGGTCATTACAGAGCAGGGCAAATGGAAATATTTTTCGGCTAAAGCCAAGATAGGGTCATCAGCCTTTTCGTCAACGTCCTCAAGAATTGGCTTTAGTCCAGTGCAATTATCCATGCAAACAACAAGTCCACCTTGAGACTCGATGATCTCCAGTGCTCGCTCGGCACCGTGAACCATCGGTACGCCAGTCATCAACACCCGCACTTTGGGAATTTCGAATTTCGAATTTCAAATCTTGCGGTGGCATCAGTCTTTTGTAGCTTATAAAGAAAAATTCCTTCCGTATACTGCTCGAAATCGGCATCAAGTCCGGAAATGCTGCTTTTGAACTCCAGAAGCTGCCTGCCTGTCAAAGGTGGTGTATCTGATTTCATCAGCGCAGCCAGCTCACGTCGCAGATGCCGCTCACGGTTCATAGTGCTTATGGCTTGTCTTATTTTCTTGTCGGTTATTTCGACGCCGAAACAATCCTGCAGCTTGGTTCTCAGCTTGCGGAGTTCGCTGACCCCGTGCATCTTCGCATCACTATCTGTCGGCTTTTGAGGCAATTCCAGCACGTATATCGGCCTGTTCTCGGCCATCAGCTCATACATTTTCTTTTTGCCGTCACAGGTAGTCTCTGCCACGATTAAATCAGCCATTTCGAGGAACGGATTTTTCCTCTGGAAGTGGTAGCCATAAGTAGATTTTATCAGTGGACAGAGGTTTGCCGGCAGATGCTCTTCTGCCGGAGGAATCATTTCTGCAGAGCCGCCGCAAAGACATACCGGCACGGCGTCGGCGGCCATAATCAGCTCTCTTGGCGTGTATTCGCACAGAATACCTACGATGTTTCTGCCTTTGGCTTTTTCGGCACAGGCATATTTGTAGCAGTTCTGTATCATATTGCCGAACCATGCCAAAGGACCGAGGGAATTTCGAATCTCAAATCTCGAATCTCGAATTTTGGGAAAACGGGCTTTCCCCCCGTTTTTTTTACCACAACATTTTGCCATTTTTATCAAACCTTAAAATCCTGTCCCGAGCGCAGCCGAGGGATTGATTATTTTTTCTTGCGTGCGACAACAGACCCTGAGCAATCTTGCCGGCATGGGCCAACTGCTGCATAAAAACCATTTCGCCGCCCATCTTCTGCATTAGCTCCTGATCAAAGCAACTTTTGATAACCATCTATGTCCTGAACGTTCGGAAATTTCATAAAAGTCAAAAACCTTTTCGCTTCCGCATCGGCAAGCCCCTTCTTTCCTTCGATCCAGTCTGTAAATGCGATTATGCCGCCCGGTTTGACTATTCGAGCCGCTTCGGCAATCAGCTTTTCTTTATCGACAACGTAACACCAGGCGTCTTCGCCCCAGACAAAATCAGC
>CAZIED010000004.1:0-35384 GCA_964538525.1 uncultured Pirellulales bacterium
TTTACTGCTTGATTTTATTGCCTATAAGAAAGAGGTTCTCCGACACGCTCCTATGTCATCTATAAGTTCGTGTCGCTCTACAATTAGGTCAACATCAATAGGTATGTTAATTTCTTGCGGATATTGATTTTTTAGAATCCTTCCTGCGGTAACCTCAATTTCAAAATAGGTATACTTCCTTGCATACGATGGGTCCATTTGCGAATCCTTAATAAAATTTCTTGATGTATTCAGCCAACTCTCTGATTTTACTTTCGCTCAACTGCTTGTTGGCAACTGTTCGTACTAAAACCGGCACACCAGGCAGTTTTCTTACGGCGTCAGTTATATCAGCAGGGATGCGGTTCTTATCTCGAGCTGCTAAATCAAAAAGTTCTTCACGTCTTGGATCTTGTTCAGGCAAACCAAGAGCATCGCATATCTTATCTATTGCTTTTCGACCTGCTGGTGGTGAAATCCGATCACGCTCTATGTTACTCAAATTCGATGGCCTCATATTTATTAAATCTGCAAAAGCACGCAATCCTATCCCAGCTTCTATCCTTAACTTTTTCAGCACTCCTCCAAATGTTTTATTTTTTCCTTGCTTCCACATAATTACCTCCCTTGCGTCCAGTTTTAAACTAATATCTTACGTATAGTGTTATATATATTATATAACACTTCGACAAAAAATCAAATACTTATCAAGGTTTTTTAAAATATTTTTTTATTTTTTTTGCCAGTTGCGAGTCCTATGTTAGTCCTAATACCGCCGATTGATGGTTTTTATAGGGTGTTTGTAGTTGACGAAAAAGTACCGCAGGGCGTCAATCGGATGGTCATAAACGCCATCTTTTATCGGCAGCTCCCGGCTGACAACGCCTCCAGAATCGGGATAGTGATAACACTGCATAGCCTCAATCAATCTGCCGCACCTCGGCGAAATTATAAACCTACTAGCCCCACTACCATCACGAATCGCTCTGCGAATCAGTTCAATCCCCTCAACAATACCACTTTTTCTAAATCGTGTCACTATCCCCATCGATCGTAGCTCCCGCACGCAGCTGGTGCCGGTCACATCGTTGACACCTGCACCAGCAGGGTCGCAAAAAGTTCCAGAGACCTTCTCTTCGCCGCACACTGTTCGTTTTTTTATCTCATCGGCGTGCACATCAACCGTCGCTCTGCTGCGTACATATTCATCTATCACTCTGATAACACCATCGTTATCAACCTGAATCCACAAACACACAAAGGGACTCACAAAGCCGAAATCGATACTGCGAAACAAAGGCAGATTCGGGTCGTAATCAATGTCACTTACGTGCACAGCCGGGTCGAACTCATCAAAGACAACATTATCCAGCATCGGCTTTTTGCAGAGCATTTCGGCCTCCCAGCCGGCACGGCTTGCCCGGCGCATCTGCGTTATGCAGTCGTCAATCTTAAGATAGCCGTCGGCTTTTTGAGCTTTCCCCTGGCAGTCTATCCATAAGGGACATTGTGAGCAATTTCTATCGACGCACCGCTCAATCACCTCCCATAGGCACCATTTAAAAATTGGTATCCCCTGCTGCGAAGCGGATGTCACTATCTTCTGCATCAGGCCGAACGGCTGGTGCATTGTACTTATCATCTCCATAGCAGCGAGGATATTTTCGGTGCTGTGGGTGGTGAATTTCGCCGCTGAAAAGACATCCTCATCGAAAAGCTCAACTTCATCACAGCGGAGCTTCTGGATGTGCTGGCCTCGAACGCTGGCCGGCGACTGCGTTAGAACATCTACTGCTGAGCTGTTAAAAAAGCGACATCTTTCTTTCCGGACCGGCCCTGCAAGGAACTTCTCAAAGCCGTGATGCAGGAAATTCGTCAGGTATTGATACATTCTGCCGGCTTGCTCCCCTGAGCCAGCTAAGATTCTGACTTGACATTTCGGCTTAAAGATGCAATCCAGCAGCGTTGCGACGGCAGCTAGCTCTGTTTTGCCGCCGGCTCGGTTTGCCCAGACGACGCAGTCGGCATTGTTCGTGATTTGTATTTCGTATATCGTATTTCGTATATCGTCCATCGTTCTTTTTTCATCGTCCATCCTCCTTCGTAATTCGGGAAAGTCGGCTGAGTAACTGTGCCAAAGGTAATCCATTGGGCTATTGTGCTCGGGACATATTGCCTTATTTGGTATATTCATATCCAGAAATACCTTTGCGTAGTTTTTAAGATCCCGTCTTGTTCTTGGCCGCGAACGACGTAGGGATGAGTAAATATCCTCAATGCTTGAGATGTTATGCATGATATTATCTCCGAATATATTTGTGAAGACCGCGATAAATCGTGGGATTAAATATGTTATAATACCATGTATGGTGACAATACTATTCCAAAACGACGACATTATCGCGGTCAATAAGCCGACCGGACCGGCCTGCATCGCGGAACGCGACATGCAAAAAGATAACCTGCATTTGCAACTGTCGGCTCTTTTTCAGCACAAGGTATATATCGTGCACCGGCTCGACAAAGAAGCCAGCGGCGTAGTCTTTTTCGCCAAAAACGCTGACGCACATCGCCATCTCTGCCGACAATTCGCCGAGCACACCGTTTAAAAAACCTATCTTGCCCTTGTGCACGGGTGTATCATCACAGAAGGCGGCATTATAGAAAAGCCGCTTCGGCAGCTCGGCTCAGGCCGAGTCGCGGTCGATATGTCCCTGGGAAAAAGCTGTGTCACCGAGTTCGAGGTTGTTGAGCGATTTGATAATCACACGCTTGTTCGTGCCCATCCTGTCACTGGCCGTCGGCATCAGATTCGGGTGCACTTTTACAGCATCGGCCATGCGGTTGTCGGCGACCCACTTTACGGCCAAGTCCTACGGACGATGGACGATGGACGAATCAACGTTTAATGCTGCACGCGGAAAAAATCACATTTCGTTTGCCTTCGGGCAAAGAGTTGAGCATCGAAGCCCCGCCGCCGACATCTTTTACGCAGGTTGTTGAATCGTTGAGAGAGGCTTGTTTATGACATTAAGAACCTCATTTGCTACAAAAATCTTGTTTCGCTTGGCACCGGTAACTTCCTTCAAAATTCCTACTTTTACCAGATTGAAAATGTTATTCCTCGCTGTTAAATACGTGACACCGAATTGCCTACCCACATAGGGAATTGTCAGTACCGGACGCTCGACGAGAAGGTCGACTAATTTGAGCTGCAGCGCAGGCCTTTTTGACTTTATCATGCTACGATACTTCTGCTGTAGCTGCAATAATTCCCTCGACCTTTCAAACGCATCCGTTGACTGCTCAATAATACCACGGAGAAAGAACAACACACATTGTTCCCATTCACCGTGGGTGCTGACTCGCAGCAAATGCTCATAGTATTCCAGCCGATTGCGCTCAAAATAGGCGCTGAGATACAACAAGGGTTTATCCAGCACGCCCTTTGCGCGCATTAATAGTATTATTAGTAACCGGCCGATTCTTCCATTCCCATCAAGAAAAGGATGAATGGCCTCGAACTGGTAATGTACCATTGCAAGCCATGTCAGCACCGGTATATTATCCAAAGGTTCGTTAAGAAATCTCTCAAAGGCATCCAAACATGCCATCATCTGCTCAGGCGGAGGGGGAATGTAACTTGCCTGCTGGATGGGACAGCCAAGCGGACCGAGCCAGTTCTGGCTCGTTCTGAATTGGCCTGGCATCCGATGCTCACCGCGAACATCTCGCAGCAGAATCTCGTGCAGCTCACGAACCATCCGCAGACATACCGGTAGCTCATTCGGTCGTTTTAAGCCGTGCTCAAAGGCTCGAACGTAGTTGGCAACCTCCCTGACATCTGGAACCTCGGATTCAATCCGTTCCACGCCGGACTCGACCTCAAACAGGTAAAGCTGCTGCATAGTAGCCACGGTGCCTTCTATACGGCTGGATAATTCCGCTTCGCGCCGGATGAAGGGCGCTATCAGCAAATTTGGATTGGGCTGATTGAGACCTATTCCGTGCAACCGGCCAATCGTAAGATTTGCGTCCGATAAAGCGGCGACTAACTCTGATGTCCAATTCAGACTTGGCGGTAGGCTGTTCGGCACGAACGCAAATTGGTTCTCGATTGTCGGCACAAAATGCCCAAACCTGTTATCGCTACTATTTGCTGTCCACATGTTTATTATATTTTCGTTTAATTACAGGAGTCTTATTATAGTTTTTCGGCTTAAAGTATAACAAGAAAAATCTTATTATACTTTTGTTTAATATTCGTCATTCTTATTATACTTTCAGGCTGAAAAGTATAATGAGCGGCAACCGCCACCCAGATTTATTATAAATCATTCATCATTAATTTTTTGACTTTCTTCTGCAAGGGCAGATAGGATTCGACTGGCGGTCTCGGCAGAAAGCTGCGGCTGCTCAACCATCGATGATGAATCGTCATCAACCGGAACCACAGATGTACCTGTTAAACCTTGTGAACCTATCGAAATAATGTCCAAACACGCTTTGCGAGCTGTCTCTTGGCTTTCCGAGGCGGTAAGCTCCACCAGCTTGGCAGCAGCCAGCGGCGCATATCGCGCGATAATCAAACGTGACTGCCTGAAACTCCTGGCAATACGCTTATTAAACTGCTCAATAAATTGCTCATCGGCCAGCCATTTCTCAAAGGCCGACCTTTTGACGTTGTATTTATCCAGCACCGCTTGCTCATCAAGTGTGCCTTCGAACAGGTCTTCAATCACCGTCATCTGCCTTTTGCTTAATTTTTTTGCCTTGCTCATCTCTGCTTCCTCAATATCAGAGGTTAGGGGTCGGGGATCAAGGGTTGATCGCCCGCAGGGCTGCCAATTGCGCAGACTTTCGCTGCTGAAACTTCTCTTCACTCAAGGGCTGCCACTGCTGTTTGGCCCTGTCGAAAGTCCTCTTGAACTTGAACCGTTCGATCTCAGCCACTACATCCTCTTTACGGGCAATCAGCGTCGCCGAAGCCTGCCCATAAGCAGGCAGAGGCGCAGGCGACGCAATAGTTCTTTTATTGTTCTCTGTTATAGTATTGTTATTAGTAGTAGGACATTTTTGTCCCACTCGAAAAGCATTTTTGGCCTGGTCGGAATGCCAATTTTGTCCCACATCCGGGCTATTTTTGACCAGATAAGCGTTGTGAGTTGTATTTGCCCAGATTGTTCGGTAATAACCTTTGCCGTTTTTTATTATTAAAAATTTTCTTATTGAAGAAAGCCATCTTTTGATACTTCGAGGCGCGACCATAAATATCTCTGCGAGGGTTTCATTGCTCTGCCAGCAGCCTTTTGCACCGAAGCTGTAAATGTGCGCAAGCAGCACCTTCTCGCTCAGGCTGATGCCGCTGAGGTTGAGAATTTGTGCGGGAATCTTCAAATACGGTTCTTTATTCCCTCGACTGCGCTAGGGACAAGTTTTTTTCATTTTTTACGGCTAGATATTCCTCGGCGATCGCGGTCAAGGCCGCTGCCTTTCTTGAGGCAGATGACCCCGCAATAAACTCGTCATGAGCCGGGTCGAATGATTTCGGGGTTAAATATTTTTGAGCAAGTGACAGCGCTTCTTCAATTATCCGCTGCTGCTTGTCGCTTAAGAAAAAGACCAGCGGATTAGTCAAGGAAGGTGGGCTAAAGTTCACCCTACATGCTTGATTCAAAGAATCTTTAAGATTGGTCAGACGCTCAATTTGCCTGGCGGTCTGCGGAAGAAGTTTTGCAAGCTCACGGGGCTGAATCTTCGTGGAAAGCCGACCTAATAGTGCGATTTTTTTATCCACAATATCCGTACCAGCCAGGCGGTTGAGCGTGGCAAGCAAAATGTTGGCCTGCTGGTCGTCAACATCCCAAACTACTGCGTCGGCTTTTTTTTGGCCAAGCTCGGAAAGAGCCTGCAGACGGTGGTGGCCGTTGATTACCTGAAAATA
This sequence comes from uncultured Pirellulales bacterium, assembly GCA_964538525.1. Taxonomy (GTDB): domain Bacteria; phylum Planctomycetota; class Phycisphaerae; order Sedimentisphaerales; family Anaerobacaceae; genus CAZIED01. The sequence goes on from CAZIED010000004.1 coordinate 5,924, forward strand.
GCCGCCCCTTTCCGGATGTGGCCGAACCACCAACGGCTCGTATCGGCCGGTGAGCTTTATATTGCGGACAAGCCTTGTGAAAATAGCCTTGCTCATCCGGTTGGGATTATCAGGATGTGGGATGAGTTTTTCAATATCAATGGATTGAATTTGATTGGTCATTTAAAATCAAATATCAAAAATCAAAATTGTGTCGTTGCCGCAACGACCTCCTTAATTTTGCATTTTGCATTTTGCATTTTGCTTTTTTAATTTCTTCGTTGAACCAAATATAATACACGGGTCTTTCGGTAAGGTGTTTAAGAACAAATCTCGTCCGTTCGATGCCGGGCTGCATGCCACGATGTCTGCCGTAGCTCTGCAGAAACAATTTTGTCTGCTTTTCAATAAAATCGGCCTTCGGCCAGCGCAACTGCTCAAGATTTTGCTGCACTACGTATGGGTCGAAGAGCTGCTCTTTGTCAATGCCGACAAGTGACAGCGCCTCGATAAGCTGCACGCAACGGGCCGGCAGTTTGCTGGTATAAACCTTCATGCCGGCCTTTTCAAAGAAAGGATTTACATGTCCCATTACCGCCAGTGATTCGATAATGGGCACATTCATCATCGGCATCGTCTCGCGTACCAGCCGAGCAGCAAGGCCCAGGCCGCGAAACCTCGGCTCAATAACGACCCTGCCGATGCAGCGGATGAATTTGTTGACAAGCGCAAGCTGGGTGCTCCTGTCGAAGCCGACGAACATATTGCCCGTTGCAACGCTTCGCAGCTCAATGCAAGGACTGGGCATGGTATAGACGATGACGCCTGCCGGCATCCTGCCGGTGACAGTGCTGCCTTTTAATGCGTATATCGCCGTGAACGGCCCCAGCTTTTCGTCGCGGTAGTGATAGTGTGCAAGGGCTTTATAATCACCAATGTCACCAGGGACAATACTCAATTTTCTGCAAACAGAACAAATTGCCATTTTATTTGACGTTTAGCCGGTACCCCTGTGGTGCCGGTCGATCTTATAGATAACTTGTGTTTCGCCAGACAGTTCCTTTGTCACCAGCACATCAGGCAGCAGGTCCAGCAGAAAATCATCGTGACTTGAGGCCAGGATAAAAATTGTGCCGGTGCGATTGGCAAACTTGTGCACGTTGAACGCGATGACCGCAGCGGTTATGCGGTCGAGATTTGAGCAGAACTCGTCTGCAAAAACAAATTTCTTTTTAGCCGATAGTGCCATCGCAAGGCGAAGCCGATATCTTTGGCCGTCACTGAGATTGGCCGGCTTATTAAGGATGCAGAACACATCATTCAGCCCCGCTGTGCTTAGCGTTCGCATCGTCGAGAGAAAGTCGCCCTCGATGCAGTCGATAACGGTTTTGTCTCTCGGCAGCTCTATCCGGTCAAGGTTGACACAGTCTGATTCGTGTGATTTGCCTATAGTGGACTCTAATTGCCGCAGCAGCACGCTTTTACCCGCGCCGGATGGCCCTGTGATATAGACGATGTCACCATCATTAATTTCCAAGGTGCAACTGTGACTTACGCTTCTTTTGTCGATTCTGTCAAGGGTCAGGCCGAACATCCGGCAAACTTTGGCAGACTTTTCGGTCAAACAACCATTTTTATCCTTAGGGACCGACCAGCTAAGAGTTTTTGTTACAGTATATGTGGACATAGTGACATCCTTTCGTTAGCGTTGATGTTCGCTGAATTGAGTTTTGTCTGACGTACAAACCTTAATCTTATCGATAATTTTGTGTACTTGGTAATAGGTAGTATGACTATTTTCGGCAATCTGCCGAATAGATAAGCCTTCCAGAAAATGCTCCTTCGCGACAGCCAGCTCAGCCTGATTAAATTTGTCTCGGTTACGTAAACAGGTTATATATTCGCTGTTTATAAGCCGTTTGGTAATTTTACCAATCCTTCGGGCGATGTTTCTTTCGTGGATGCCGGATAGAAGAGCCAGCTGCCGGAAGGTGTTGCCCTTCTCCAGATACATTGTCATCAGGAGCCTGTCTTTGCCGCTGAGAAGCCGGAGCCTGCTTCGCAGCAGGTCGATGAAATCACGTTGCTCGTTTTGATCGTTTAGCACACCTTGTGTCAGTGTCATACAAACATTTCTCATTTGTAATCCCCCCAAAATATTAAAAGTGAAAACTATCTTGTCTTCAGTACTCTGACTCCTGAATTCTAAACAAATTCAAACCACGAGGTACGAGCGACAATTTCATCCATGCAGGCTCCGCCCCTGTCGGCGTAGCCGAGCAAAGATAATAAGCTCACGGTTTTGCCCATTCTTTGGTAGATTACAAATCAATAGAAATTAATAATTATTAGTTTATAAAATATCAAATATTTATTACAATTTAACAGATAGTAATATTTTGTCAAGTGTTTATTTAATTATTTATAAAAAATATTGTAATTTTACAGAACACTAAATATTTTCTTGTTTTTTCAATAAATTTGGGGTTTTATGTAAAAAAATATTGCCTGTGAAGTCTCTTTGGTTATATTTGTTTCTGGCATTTATCGTGGCGGTTTAACAGTGAGAAAGAACACCGAACAAAGCGGGAATAACAATGAAGGCTACAACTCCTAATGTAGTAGTAATAGGCGGCACATACGTCGATATGGTTATAAAGTGCCGACATACACCCTTGCCCGGCCAGACCGTAGCCGGCTTTGCCCTTTCATATATTGCCACCGGCCCTGGTCCAAACCAGGCTGTCGAGGCGGCCCTATGCGGCTGCGATGTACACCTCATCAGCAAGGTCGGCGGTGACCCCTTCGCACAGATGGCGAAAGCCTGCCTAACGGACTTCGGCGTAAATACCGATTTCATCTTTGCCGCAGAGACTAAAAATACTGGCGTAGTTGTAACGCTGGTCGATGAAAGGGGCGAAAATGCAGTCTGCACATACCCCGGCGCCAATAGCGCTCTGCAACAGCAGGATATCGAGGTCGCAGAGCCGATTATCTCACAGGCCGACGTCTGCCTGATTCACGGCCAACTGCCAGAAAAAGCGATTGTTACCGCCATTCGATGTGCGGAACTGCATGGCACAAAAATCATACTCAATCCCGCCAAGCCGATAGAGCGTAATCCACCCACAGTGGAGCGGAGTAGTAACCTGCCCATCGAGTATTTCTCGGCTGATATATTGATTCCAAATCTCAACGAGGCAGCCGAGATAACCGAATCCGGCACCGCAGGAACAGCCAACATTCACACAGCAAAGCTCATAGGCTCGGATCTGGTCGCACGCGGCGTCGGTTCAGCCGTGATCACAATGGGAAGACGCGGCTGTATGGTTGTAGATAGGTCTGGTGCCGACCACATACCGGCTTTTGAGGTTGACCTTGTTGACCAGACCGGAAGGGGTGACGCTTTTGCGGGGGCTTTAGCTGCCTATTGTGCTGTCAAGGCTGAAAGTCCGCAGTGGCGGGACTATGTAAGAGAAGCTGCTAAATTCGCATCCGCTGCGGGCGCTTTGGCCTGCACTAAGTTCGGCTCACTCGAAGCCATGCCCACAAAGAACGAGATTATTGAGCTTCTGCAGAAACAAGACAGCGAGTAATAAAAAAGTCAGGGGGTCAGGGATTGGGAGTTGGGGGTTAGTATTCTTTATTTTTTTTCAATCATTTGCGCCTGTAGTCTGAAATAAAAATCTGAATTTTGAAAAAATTTTTATTCCTTTGGCCGCAGTATCTTATCTGAAAACTCATTCCTAAAAATCTCATCTTTTTCGCATCAAACGCGCCAGTTCGTCCCATTTATAGAGAGGCACATGAGTTTGCCTGAAAGAATTAGGGAATTAGTTACCAATTAACTAATTCACCAATAAACAAATTAATTAACTCAATCGGAGAAACCTATGAGTTTTGATCTGCGAATCTTTGGCGACCCAGCCGGGTCAGGTTCGTCTTCACCGAATCCGGCACAGACGGACCTTAATGAAGAGTACATCGACTGGCTCATCGACGTGCACTGGCCGGACAACCAGACACACTTCGGCAAACTCTGGCAGTATTACGCAAATCCGATGTACGAGATAGCCGGCATTGGTGCTTACGACAGAAAGGTCGGCGAGACAGGCCGATGCTATGCACAGGCGCAGGAGACGGGTCTGCCTACCAGAATAACAGGCCTTGTTCAGCCAGTCGGCGGTGACATTTTATCTGCAAAAGCCGTCAAAGATGTGCAGCGAAAAGAGGTCGTAATCGAAAACGATATCGCTTGGCGAATAAATGCAGGAGTGGACTTTCTGTTCGGCAAGCCCGTCGATTTTATTTCAAAATCGGCGGATAATCAAAAGCGAGCGGAAATTGAAGCCATCCTGAAAGCGGTCTTTGCAGCCAACGGCGCTATCGGATTTTTCCAGGATATGGCGGTGCTCGGAAGCGTCTATGGTTTCATCGATTGTCTCGTCAGGCCTGGCGAGCAGTTGGTTTATCATGCCATCAATCCCTCCTCCAAAGCCTTCAATTTCGAATATGTGCTGCAACTGGCACAAACAATCGCACTGGAGCTGATTGAGGCGCCAAGAGCACTGCCTGTTCTGGATGAAAACGACTATAAAAAGACAAAATTCTACATTCAGCACTTTCATCAAAAGAAAAATGAGCTTGTCGGCAAAAGCTCGTTTTTGTCGAGGTTTCTGCCGTGGGGCGATACCACCGATACACGACAGGTCGTGGCGGTGACTGAGATAATCTCGGATTCCGCCTGGCAGAGATACGAGGATAGAAAACTCCTCACTCAAGGTGAGCTACCCTGGGGTTTTATGCCAGTCGTGCACATCCAGAACATCGCACAGCCTTATTACTACGAGGGACAAAGCGACGTCGAGCCATTGATTCCACTGCAGGATGAGCTGAATACAAGGCTTAGTGATAGGGCCAACAGAATCACGTTTCAGTCGTTCAAGATGTATCTGGGCAAGGGCATCGAAGGCTTTGAGGATAGGCCCGTCTCGCCCGGCAGGATGTGGTACACCGACAATCCAGATGCGACCATCGAGGAGTTCGGTGGAGAGGCGGAGGTGCCAAGCGAGAACATGCACATCGCCGAAATCCGCGAGGCGATTGACAAAGTCAGCGGCGTCACGCCCGTCGTCGCCGGCGTCCTGAAGGATAAGCTCGGCAACCTCACAAGCGCAGTTGCCATTCGGCTGACGCTTATGGGAATGCTCTCGAAGAATGAGCGAAAACGGTTCACATACAGCGAAGGGCTGAAGAAAATCTGCAGGATGATACTGGCGATGCTCGATAGGTCCGGCATCTATGTCACCGACAGAGCCGACAGAGATTTTGACATTATTTTCCCTAGTCCTATGCCGGAGAACATGACTGAGAAGCTAAACGAAGCCAAGATTAAAAGAGAGCTTGGTGTTCCCGCTGAGCAGGTGCTCAGAGAACTGGGCTATGAGAATTAAGAATTTCCAAATTCCACATTCTCAATTCTAAATTCCAAATGGAGGTATTTATGAGCGAGACAGAATCACAAGAAATCATTTCTAGTGACACCGAGCAGCATGGTGAAAGTGGAAAACTCGTTCCGGTAGCAGAATCTATCCGCTATCGAAGAAGGGCACAAAGTGCCGAGAAGCAGCTCGAAGATTTGAGCCGGCAGCTTGCAGAGGCCGACTCGCAGGCAGCCCGGATGAGCGAGCAGCTAAATGAAATTCGGCTGGAGCAGAACCTTACGCGTAAATTGGCTGCTGCTGATGCGGTTGACCTGGAGGCCACGGTATTGATTGCCAAAACAAGACTCCAGGCCGACGATGGAACAAGTGCCGACGGCGTGATTGAGCAGCTAAAGACCGAAAAGCCGTATCTGTTTCGTAGCAGCAATAGTGACGCACCGACAATCAAAAAGACAGCGGGTGTAAGAGAGCGTATCCAGAGTAGCCACGCTATCCTTGAAAAAGCAGCCAAAAAGGCTGCCTCCACCGGCAGCAGAAGGGATTTACAGGAGTATCTGAAATTGCGAAGGAATTATTTGTAATTGGAAATTGATGTTCATAGTTAATTGTTCATAGTTCATCGATGAACAATGAACTCATAACAACGAACAAATTACCAATTACCAACAGAAAGGAGATACAATATGTCTTTTACAGGAAAAGCTACATATTCAGCAGGTACGGCTCTACCGGAACTGGCTGAGGACATATCGGACTTAATTGGAATAATTTCACCGTACGAAACGCCGCTATTGGACGCACTGGGCGATCCGATGCGCGAGGCGACAAGCACTAATCACGAATGGCTCGAAGATGAGCTTCTGCCGAACAAGGACACCATCAACGACAGCACCTGGACAGACCCCGATAGTGACACAACATTCAATGTTGACCACGGCAGTCGTTTCCGCGAAGGCGACCAGATTCAGGTCGAAGGCTCACATGAGCTGATGTTGGTGACAAACGTTGACGCCAATACGTTGACGGTGGTTCGCGGCTACGCAGGGACAACGCCGGAGAACCTTGCAGACAACCAGATTATCAACATACTCGGCAACGCCGCACTCGAAGGTGCCGATAAACCCGGCGTGCGGTTCACCAACCGAATCAGGTGCGGCAACTACACGCAGATTTTCACAGCCGCAGTGGAGGTAAGCGGCACCGATATGGCCGCAAGCCAGTTGGGCCTTGCCGACGAGATGGACTATCAAAAACAGAATCGTCTGCGGGAACTGCTGCGCGACCTGGAAAACACCGTGATTAACGGCGGACAGCCCGCCTCTAATCCGCAGGGTAACGACTCCGTCAGACGCTCGATGAAGGGTATAGTCTCGCACCTTTCGACAAACGTCTTTAACACAGGGGACGCAGGCTTTCCGGAAGGGCAAGATCTCGATGAAGAAAAGATTAATTACGCTCTGCGTCAGATCTGGGAAAACAGCAGCGGCAATGTTGACCTTATCGTAGTCGGTGGCTTTCAAAAACGCAAGATAAACGCCTTCTGCGCCGACAGCCGCAGCTACGCAGCAGGTGACACCACATTTACCAACATAGTCAGCATCTATGAGAGTGACTTCGGCGTTTGCAGAATTGTCACCACGCGCTGGATGCCACCTGACGGTGTGCTGCTTCTGGATTCATCACGCGTGAGCGTGCTACCTCTGGCGGGTCGGAGCTTCTACTTTAAGCCCCTTGCAAGCGGCGGCGACTATGAGTGCGGCGAGCTGATCGGCGAATATACCCTTGAGCTTCGCAACCAGACGGCCCATGGCCTTATCCGTGGCTTAAGCACAAGCTAAAAATTGGTTAAATGGTAATTGGTGATTGGTAATTATTAGTTACCAGTTACCAATTACCAATAACTAAGGAGAAGACTAATGGTCACTTTTTCAAACGATGCTGACATCCTCAGGTATGAGCCGATATTGTTCGGCCGGCTGTATCTGCCAGGGCAAGTGCTTGCGGCTGGAACAGGCGGGACGCTCTCCGGCGTGACATTCACCGCTGATGAAGCCGACTTTATAAGTGCGCAGGTTCAGCCAGCAGGCGTTATATATCTGCAGTCCGAAGATGGGCTGCTGGATGGCGCCTTCGAGATAGCTGCTGTGGATTCTCTGAAGGAGCTTACCATTTCCGTTGTAAGGGCCGACAGCGATGATGAGCCGATAGCACCGCCTGCTTCCAGTAACATATCTTACCGTGTCGGCACATTAAGGCCGCAGGCAAGTGAAGTTGCCTTTCAGTTGACGGAATTTTTCGGAATAAGGCCCGGCGACCCCGCCAGCGGCATAGACGTGCAGGATATTCTGGATACGGACGTATTAAAAAGAGCATCGGTCTTTGCGGTAATCTCTTCGGTTTATGCGATGCTCGCCAGCAAAGCCGATGATGAGAATTTCTGGAAAAAGAGCCTACACTATCAGAAGCTCTTTGAAAAGGCAAGGCAGCGGGTTCGGCTGAGCATCGATGGAGGAGCCGACGGCATATCCGACGTCACCAGGCTCGGCGCTTCCGCAAGATTGGTACGAGATTAAATATTTAGCCCCCAGTTTCGCTGGGGGTTCATAAACAAAAATACTGTGCAAGGTAAAGCGTATGAGTGTCACATTAGATGGAAATGTTCTGTTTGACCAGCAGGACTTAGAGATTCAGCAGGGTAGTTTCAGCAGGTCTTCTCTGGAAAAATCTATCGCCGGTCTTGATGGCGTACTAAGCATCGACCTCGGCCGGCGCAGCAGAGTGATAACGCAAAAAGGCGTCATTATGGCCCAAAGCAAGGCAGCGATGGATAAGCAAATTGCAGCTATATCGGCATTTTTGGATGGTGACACTCACACACTTTTGACCGAGGCTGGTCTGCTTTTTGATAATCTCCGCATGGATGTTTTTAAACTCGGCAATGAGCGCACCAGCAGCGTCGGCGTTGCTGTCGATTACGAAATCGTTTACACACAATTGGTTTAACAGCATATTTAGCCCCCCAATTTATTTGGGGGTTCTAAAAAGGTAGACATAATGTCACTTATCAGTTCCGGCATAGAATCAGTTAAAGCGTTTGGAATTCCCTGCGGTATCTGCGCCGACGGCCGTTCCGTAGCTTCGCCTCGGCTGGCACTTGTCAGGTGGCGATCAGTTTACAGTGACAAGCTCTATCAAATTTACGTCAATAGCCGACTGGCGGCGATAATATTTGACAGCCGGCAAAGACAGGAGCTCGTCCGAATACCGGCTTCATTCGAGACACCTGTCCGCATCGAGGTCTTCGCGGTTGAACCTCAAGATGCGCACATCAATTTCAGCAGTGACATTGATGTTACACAGCTCGATAGCGGCCGGGTTAACATAACCTTGCTACGTGGGCAGAACCTGCCGATCGGCGCTACGGCCGATGTTTTCTTTGATAACGGTACAGGCGAAATCGATTACAACAGGGCACTGAACGATTCGCCGATAAGAATCTGGCCCGCATGGCAGGATAAAGCAGGCTTCGGCATGGCTGGATTCAACATGAGCGATTTCGGCTACGATGGCGCCGCGGCGATTGGATTTGCAAAGGGAATCTTCGGTTTTGGCGGCTTCGGCTTCGACGTTGACACCATCGAATGGATAAGTCCGGCCCTTCCACAAGGCGTATATAAATTCGCGGTAAAAATTACAGACCCTGCAGGCAGACAAAGCATTAGCCTGACCCGCCAGGTCACAGTAACACCGGCAGCAAGACCGGCAGAACTGTTAAACATAAAGTCATTCGATAAGGAAACAAATCAATTGGTTTTGGAAATAAAGTGAATGAATTTAGAATTTAGAATTTAGAATTTAGAAATTTTTTTCTCAATTCTTAATTCTCAAGGAGAAAAATATGGCCGAGGTTTATCCATCCGACAACGAGCTCTTGAACATCCAATCTGACAGCGAGACAGGCGTTGAGTACATTCCCACAGGGACATCGCCTTATTATCTGCACTTCAGGAAGCTTCTGTATCGGCTGCTTTTGGCAACAAGGCGAGCAAACGACCTGCGGGTCTTCGATGAAGGCGGCCTCGATATCGGCGTAAAACCCGGCAAATTCTGGCATGGAACGCAGCTTGTCAGCTATCCAGGCTCAACCGGTAACACCCTCGCCGATGATAAGTTGAATATCTATATCTATCTGGATTCATCTGGTAATCTTGTCATCGATGAGTACGATGGCTTTCCGGATATGACTGATACGCTGCATATCCGCTTAGCGGCAGTAACAACATCTGGCGGTGACATTGTCTCGATAACCGATTGCCGAGCCGGCCACAATTTTGTAATTCCCGGCGGTTCCGGCGGCTTAGCCAGCGTGCTTGTGGCTTCCGCAGACGCATCCGGCCAGCAGAAAAGCAGGGCAGATTATGTATGCGACGGCTCTGCCGATGATGTCGAGATAAACGCTGCTCTAACACAGGCTGCCGAAGCAGGAGGCGGTAACGTATTTCTCACAGCTGGCAGTTACACGCTCGCCGATACCATCAAAATACCATCCGATGTCACACTCGCCGGAGAAGGAACCGCAACAAACCTTACCTTTGCAACCTCGGTCGGCGACAAAACAATGATCACCAACAACGCTGGCTATACCCCAGGCTCTCGTCACGCAACAGGTAATAAAAATATCACACTCAGAGACATGTACATCGACGGTGACAAGGCCAACAGAGGCAGTGGCGCAGATTCTATCTGGACTGTCGGCTTTAATACCGTTGAGAATTTGACCGTCGAGAACTTGACGATCGTGAATGGCTGGACCGTTGCAATCCAGACCGAGTTCTGCTCGTATGTGACGATTACGAACAACCGAATCCACAATTCCGGCGACGACGGCATCGGCATCAACGAGGAAACCTACAACTGTAGCTGCTACGGTAATCGTATCACCGACGCAGGCAAGGGGGGCAAAAGCTACGGCGCTCCCAACGGCATCGAAGTCCAGGATGGCGCTCACGATGTTACTGTTTATGGAAATTCAATCGAAAATTGTGACACCGACGGCATACAGGTCTCCACGCACACCGGCAAACTTGGATGTATAAACGTATCCATTGATGCAAACACTGTGCGTAACTGCGAAAGCGGTGTATTTGTGAAAGGAATATCCGGCACGCCTCAAATCGCTGTCACCGTGTCCGGCAATCAGATAATCGGTACGGTTAACACAGCTCTTTATGGCCTCCAGGCCGATTATACCGAAGATGTGGTTTTCGTAGGCAACACCGTCAACAACCAAGTCAACGCAGGCCGGCTGGCAAATTCAAATCTGCGGACGATAATCAGCAACAACAATTTCCGCTGTACTTTGACAGCTGGCAACGACAAAAAGGGATTTTTATTCTCCGGCATTGTCACCAGCGTCCTGTTTGACGGCAATATCCTGAGTAATTACGGGTGGAAGGGACTTGAAATCTCCGGAACCGTCAACAATACGCACGTGGTCAACAATCACATCACCGGCTGCACAAACGCCAGCGGTGCCGCTGTGCGGTGGGAATCGCCGACATCGAGTAAGTGCATTCTTAACGGTAATTTCTTACAGGGTACGCATTGGTCCTATGACGCAGCGACATCAACGTATGATGTGCTCGCCGCCAATTGGACCGAAACCTGGAACACGAAAGATATATAATATTTAGCCCCTAAATCTATTTGGGGATTGCAACCCCGCAATAAATTGCGGGGCTAAATAAAGGAAACAATAATGGCCAATGAAATTCACGTAGATTATGATTCAGGGAACACGGTTTATGCTGTTATTCGTAATAGTGCCGGTCAGGTGTGGAACCCTGTGGCAGAGGCTTTCGAGGACTGGGGGACATCAGGACACGATGCCGAAGATTACGCTCTGCCGCTTGCCGACAAAGGCGGCAGCAGATACATCGGCGACTTCGATGTAAATATTCCGGCAGGTCATTACACAATTCAGGCTTTTCTGCAGGCCGGCGCAGAGCCGATAGATGGTGACAGCCTTATCAGCGGAAGTGATATAATATGGCGAGATAACGGGGTTTTAACAATTGATAAGATTCTCATTAATAAGGCTGTGCAGAGTAAATCAACCGGCACTATAGATTATTACGATGACGACGGCCAAACGGTGCTTTTGACGCTCATCCCGTCCGAGGATGAATCGAGCATTACAAGGATACCAAGTTAATTGAGTGAATTAGCAAATTAGTTATCAATTAACCAATTCACCAATCAACTAATTAACTTATTTCCAATCAAGGAGTTATAACATGGGCAGTTTCAGTAATTACTGGGAGAACAAGATCTTAAACCACATCTTCGGCAAAAGCAGCTACACGCCACCTGCGATTTATGTCGGGCTTTCAACAGCCGATCCTTTGGATGACGCTTCAGGCTTGGCTGAGCCGGCTGGTAACGGTTATGCCCGTACTGCGACAAGCACCTCGGACTGGAACACCGCTTCAGCAGGTATTACCGTCAATGCAAATGAGATTATCTTCACAGAGGCAACCGGAAGCTGGGGGATGGTAACGCACTTCGCCTTATTTGACGCGGCAACAGGCGGCAATATGCTTTGTCACGGAGCTTTGAATACAGCCAGAACCATCGTTAGCGGAGATAAGGCAAGATTTGCAGCAGGCGACCTTAATGTGTCACTTGATTAGTTCATAGTTGATAGTTCATTGTTCATATACTATGAACTACGAACAACGAACAAAGGAGTTCCTATATGGCAACCATAAAGAAAAACTGGCAAACGGAGCAGACAATAATCAACGCGGTCGGCGTCACCACCGGCACATGGTCGGACGACGTTGATCTTGAAACGCTCGGCTGTGAAGGCGCACATGTCACGATCGATGCCGATTTCCCGGCCAGTCCAACGAACAATCTGGTAGTTGAAGTCAGAGCTTCATTAGACGGCACAAACTACGACGACACACCACTCTATAAATTCGAAATCGATAAAGGCACCGACCCAAATAAAGTCAGCATCATCGTCAAGGACGTGGCTCACTTTAAGCTTTATTGCTACCGGGCCGGCGGAAGTCAGACCATAACCGTTACCGCCAAGTGCCAGAGATGGAACTATATCACTACCTAAAGTAAAAATTTAAAAGTTAAAAATAAAAAATTTTTCCTTTTACCTTTTTCCTTGGAATTTATATGTCTATTCTTAAACCAACAAGAGCGATACAGCTAAATAAATCTCATCCGCTATCTCGCGGCATAGTTGGCTGCTGGCTGATGAACGAGGGTGGTGGCGGGAAGATATTCGATTTGAGCGGGAATGGCAATAATGGAATATTATACGGAAATACCCATTTTGTACCTGGCAAATTTGGTAACTGCTTGTCTTTTGATGGAAGCGGAGATTATGTGAGTATCAGCGAAAATACCGCTTTTAATTTTACAACGCAAGGTTTCTCAATAAGTATTTGGGTTAGAGGGCGAACAGATGGCGTGGCAGGAGTTATATCAAGACGGCAAACAGAGCATGTAGGCAATATTGGCTATGCAATAAATGTTGCAGGTGGAGTTTATAGATTATATATAGATGGTGATAACTATCAACAAGTTGGAAACACAAATGATAACAATTGGTATCATATAGTATTAACATCAGACGGAACAACTAAAAGAATATATTGTAATTCTATCATTGCTGGCAGTATCACAGCAGTAATAAGTTCAAGCAGCTATAGTCTTGTTTTAGGAAGATTCTCTAATGACCTTAATGATTATTATTTCAACGGTGAAATTGATGATGTGATGATTTTCAATCGTGCCCTTTCCGCCACCGAAGTCGCACAACTTTATAGAGAACCATTCTGCATGTTTGAGCGGGTGATAACTCCCGCTGTTTTTTCTGTTCCGTTTATCAATTTGGCCGGGTCATCACCTGCTCAATCGTCAACCTCCACAACTGCCAAACTTACTAAAAGAATCAGCGGAGCTTTGGCTGCCACCACAAATGTTACGGCAATACTTAAAATAATAGGAGAAGTCTTAATTGCCGGGTCAATAGACACATCGGCGGTTCCATCGGGCAAATTGATGTTAAATTATCGCGGCCCCTGGCTACGCAGTCCGCTGAGGATTGAAAGGCAGTGGCTAACAGATGCGCTATTTAATGGCATGACTGACAGCGCATTAAAACTTGGCACAATACTTTCCAGCGGATGGTTCTGGATGAGGCCGTCTGGATGCTCCGTGCTTTATCGCGGCACCAGTATGGAACAGATAGACTTTGCGAACATACTGGCTGTGGTCGAGCAGGACACCGGCTCAATGTCACCGCCTAGCTTTGTCCGGCACAACAGCGATTCGACATATTTCTACGTTCTTCGTCGGTTCAATAATTGCGGCTATCAGGAACGCACTTTGCAGGCATCGGTCAAGATGACATTCGATGCCGATGGCAACCTCGCACGGTCGCAGCCGAACAATATCTTCGCCGCTCGTGCCGACCAGGTGGATGGCGATAAAGTTCAGCTTGTCTGGTTCTATTGTCCCCTCGAACAAAGCTCGCAGCCGGCACTTTTTAAAATCTACTGTGATGGTGGTACAGGCCAGATCGATTTTGAAAACCCCATCGCCGAAATCCGCTACCACGGAATTAAGTATTATGGCTACATAACTGATACTCTCTCTGCCGTCAGATATTTATTCGCCATAAGAGTTGAAGATGTAAGCGGTATGCAGAATAATTCTTCAGCGCAAATAATAATCCAGATTAGTACCGAAAGCCCCGACACACCCGAAATTTTAAGCGTTGAAGCAATATAAAGTAAATATTTAGCCCCGCGTTTTACGCGGGGTTTTTGGGTACGAAATTATGTCCAACAGAATCGACTTTTTCCAATCAGCTCAAACGCAGCTTGCGATACCGGCTGCGACGGCCGCTGTCTTTCTCGACGAAACTATATGTCCCGACCTTGAGGTTATAGAGATCGTACACAGCGGCTGGCCGGAGTTTAGCTGGGCCAGATTAACCTATAATCCAGCTGCGCGACAAAACCAATCATCTCTACCTGTTGAGCAGCTCGAAGCTGATTTTGCAATGGGAAGGTCCGTCTCCATCCGACATCTCTATAACGGCATTCCACCAGGCGTTGCAGCATTTAGTTTGCCTATATTTGAGGGACAAATCGAAGCCCTTGAGACAAATATTAACTCCAACGGTGAGCAGATGGAAATCATCGCCAAGGACTTTAGCTCCGTTCTCTCGCGCATTACGGTCTATGGCCAGCGCATCAGCAACAATAATGATTCAACAATATTTTTAGCTGGCCTTAACACAATATTCAACCCCGATGGAATGCCCAACGCTGGCCAAAACCCATCCCAGTACAATGGAAAATGGTACACAGTCTTTTGCGCCGAGCCATCTCAAAGTAGATTCTTCAGCCTCGCAGAAATAATTGATTATCTCATAAGCGAATATCTGCCAGATAGTCAAATACAAACTCCGAGCATTGAGCAGCTCCGGGCAATTACTGATGACAGGTGTGTCCGCGATATCGAGGTCACCGGATTAAATCTGGCTGAGGCTTTACATCGCTGTTGCGAAGAAGGGGGTCTAAAATTTATTATTGTCCCTCGGTTTTGTGAGGTGGGGCCCAGACAGGCGATTGTATTTTATAAAAACGGCACCGGCAGGACCGTTGAGCTTGACTGCCAGCAAAAGGGCCAGCGTCTTAGTATTTCCAGTACAAACATCGCCGAGCTTTTCAGCAGGAAAAACTTCTGGCCAGTGACGCACAAATATATCGGCCAGGGTGACTTTAAGGTCTATGAGGCGACATTCGAACTTGTAAAGGCATGGGACCCGGCGGATGAGGAGATTAACTACGACAAGTTTTCTCCTTCGACAAATTCACAATTTTATAAGGTGAAGGACGTCTATCGCAAGTGGTGTCTAAACGAAGCTGGCGACTACAGCGGCCAGCCATTCAGTCAGGGCGAGCCTTTCGACTTTTCCAGAATTTTCCAGACCGGCAATTTCACACACCGACGCCGACGCTTCTGGCCGGCACTATCCGCCGACAAAAACGTAAAGTCGCTCGGCTATTTTCTACAGGTCTCTTATGACGGTGTAAACTGGTGGCAGTATATGTATGCTTTTAACAATATGCTCGATGAGTGCGGAATCTGGCTCAGCAGCGACCGGCTCGACATTAATACCTGGATAGCAGCGCTGAAGAAGGTTCTGCGGTTCAGAATAACAGCATCGGTAGTAAGCGATGAAAGATTGAGCTGTGAA
Source organism: uncultured Pirellulales bacterium (assembly GCA_964538525.1). GTDB lineage: Bacteria > Planctomycetota > Phycisphaerae > Sedimentisphaerales > Anaerobacaceae > CAZIED01. The sequence continues at coordinate 21,641 of CAZIED010000004.1, forward strand.
GCCGCCGATGGGCCGGTGGGTTCTGCCGCCGCTGTGGTAGAACACGTCATCTCATCCTACAAGGGGTTCAAATTCCGCAAGGTCTCTAACCAGAGCATCTTTGCAAACACAAATGATTTAGCTCTTGGTGTTCCAGATATAGTTGATGACTCTGTTGCACTTTATGAATTCGTGCGTCACCATGTACAGACAACACCCGAAGTCATTGAAACAATTGAGGTCGCAACACCAAGTCTTATTTTCGATTACCGAGTTGGTGACAAAGTTTCGACAGGCCAGGATGGCAGGGATTTACTTGGCTGCCGAGGTGACAGCCGAAGTAAGTATGTAATAGAAAAGGTTGGTATGGATTTTCAGAAGCAGTGCACGAACCTGAAAATCGTGCGAAAAAGGTGATGTTTAATGCTCGATGCTGGATACTCGATTCTCGTCGAGTATCGAGTATCAAGCATCGAGGTGCTTGATATGATTACAATGGATAGTTTAAAGGAGGTTTCAGTTGTCACTTCGCCTGGCGCACGGGAAGCCGGATGGGCTGTCTTGGTCAAAAGCCACGTTTCACTGAATGTCTATAACGTCTGTGCCGTACAGATAGGTGAACCTGGGTCATTGCCGATCGAGATTGGCCAGCAAATGCAGGCGGTCAACTTAGCTGAATCCTTCCTCGCCGATGGAACTCTGCCTGCCGGCACGTATGCAGTGATACTTAGGGCAGGTGATAAGAACGTGTTTTATGTAAAGCCTTGATTTGATGCTCGATACTGGATACTCGATACTCGACGAACATCGAACATCAAAGGTGATTTATGGCTGAGAATAACTCGCGAATATGGCAGTTTAATCGTCAGATTAACGTATCTACGCTTGTGCAGCTATTGTTGTTAGCCGGCCTTATTCTGGGAAGCTGGGTTAACCTACAAAAGCAATTAGACCTGCTGCAGCACGATGTCACAACGTTATTGCAGCATCAGAAGGATTTTCAAATAAAGCTGGAGCTGCTTTCGGAAAAAAGTGTCTCGCACGAATACCGCCTTCGAGCGATGGAGAAATTGACGAGGGACGAGTGAGGATTGACGATGGACAAATCTTCAATATGGAGAAAAAACATGAAGAATACATTAGTGACATTATCGGCAATGAGTTTTTTACTTTTCGGCTGTGAGTCTTTGCGTTTTGCACCCAGCGAGGCACAAAAACAAAACGCATGGCTACATAATCGCACAGCCACGGTGACGATGGAAACCGCAAAAGATGAGAACACCTCAGAAAAGTTGCAGGCGCTGGCCAAATTTAACGAGCTGCAGTCAAGGGCTTTTGTCACTTACTGCGGCCTGCCGAAGGAATTTCCAAAGGCCGAAACAGCCGATGACATACTGCGTGACACGAACGTTGATCTGGCTCATAATGCTTTGGCACAGTCGGCAGAAAGGCCGAACACGTGGGAAGTGGCGGATTCTGCGTTGGAGCTTGCGATTGGCATCAGTGCTTTGTTTGGCGGCGTTGCAGGTAGCCGAGCAGTAAGGTTCTTGAAAGACGCAAGGACGAAGTCGCAGGCATTGAAGGAAATTATCGCCGGCAATGAGTTTTTTAAGAAGCAGAACGAATCAGCCGTTTCCACCTTTAAGGATGCCCACCGCAACCAATCCCCGGCGACCCGCCAAATCGTAACACAGATGAAGGCGTAAACGGCGTAATAAAATGTGCGTAACTCGTCGTGCGTTGTGCGTAATGCTCTCTGTAATATGCTCAAAATTACCTTTTAAGGCCTCTTAGATACAATTGAAAATTAAAGATTTGTCTTGACATGACCGATAACTATTTTATATTATTAATGCAATTAATTAGAGGTAAGGTAGGTAATGCTCCATTCGCCAAATTACATCCATTTTCGTAATCAATGGCAAACTTTAGGATTGGATTCTGCTGGTCAATGGCCTGACAGGAAGACCTTCATAAACCTTATGAACAAGTTCAACGAACCGTCTATCGATGCTGATTACGATGATTTTTCATATAAACCTGATCGTTGTGAATGCGAAATGGGTAAGCTCCGTGGCAGCGGACCAGAAGGTGGACAAGCTTTCAGTAAATTGGTATGCACCAATAATCAGATTACGCTTGTTGAGGAATGGGCTGAAACCACTGCTGATGAGTTCAAAGATAAATTTGTTGAGATATTAAAAGCTTGGTTTAATCTATTTCCATACACGGCGATAATTGCTCAAAAGTGCTGTTTGCGAGCGTTAGTCCAGCCTTCAAGTGTCCATGATTCTCGCGATTTTCTTGGTGATTGTATTATGAAGATTAAGCAACCGATGACCAAGACTTTTAGGAAAATGCCTTTTAAAGTTGGATTTACCTTTACGTCCCTCCGAGAAATACAAGGCTATCATCTTTATGTAGATACTACTATTAACTCATGGAGAGATAACCACAGAGTATGGTTACAAGTTGAGGGAACTTATCCAATGTCTGAACCCATGAATGCGTCTAATCCAGATAAAGCGAAATTCCCATTTGAAGATTGCCAGAGCCTTCTTGAAGGGGAAGTAATTGGTTTTCTAAACCAGTTTGATCAAAAAGAAAGTTGAAATAGCATCGATAATGGAGGATTAGAAATGACTTTAGCATATCTCGATAGTCGTATGTTTTTTGGGACTGATATTGAGTGTTCAAATTTTTGGGATACCCCCAATATGAGGGACACTTATATATTATATCCCAAGAAGCAAACTGTACGTGTTTTTTTGGGAGAATTAGGAAAACTTATACGAATGTCTGCCCCTGATCTTGATATAGTTGTCGAAGGTTCAAATAAAGGCGAAGCTTGGTCTAAGTTTCTTGAACAAATAAAACAACGGAATGATGGTGCCTGGTTAAGTTTTGATGTGGGGCCGACACGCAGGGAAGAAATTAAAGAAGGATTAAACGCTCTTGAGGATGAGGATTGGTCGGAATCGGTCAATAACGATGAAGGATAATCATGTCAGTTCCAAATTGGTATCCATTTCCTGGGCATATCATCCATACACATGTTCAATATTCCGATTCTGAAGGTACTAAATCACGCTTTCCTATTGTTGTTTCGAGCTCGCAGTTTAACCAACAATTCCCTGAAGTTATTGTGGCGTTTACAACAAGTAGCAAAAATATCTATCATCCGCGAAGATACGATGTAGAAATTTCTGATAAACATCCACAATTTACAAAAACAGGATTAACACATAGTACTACTGTCCGGTGTGGTCGATTATGGACAGTGGACAAACGCAAGATTGCCGATGTTATAGGTATAGTCCCTAATGATTTACTGAACGATATTAAGAAACTCGTTCTGGAAAGTTTTAGGGAATCTACATAAAACGTACGAGATTCAAGAAAATATAACAATCAATCCCCCTACCCCTAACCCGCCAAATCGTCACACAGATAAAAACGTAAAACTCAAGTTGCATCCATTACGAAAATATACTATAGTATCAATGCGCGAACAAATTACAGAGCTTGCATAAAAATATATAATCTTGAGAGATGGATGTGACGGAAAACAACGATAATGAGGTTACTCAGGCCGGGCAGAAGCCAACGCCTTCAGTTTTATCCATCAACGTTTGTGATAGTATTATCAGAGATGAAATCACAAAAAAAATCTCATTGATAGGCCTTTTTAGTGTTATCAGGGCAAATACCTTTCCTTGTACTCACCCGTCACTACATATTTATGTGGCTTTGACCAACGGCCATGGAAAATATCAAACAGACCTTCGTTTTGTAGGCCTGGAAGACAACAAAATAATCGCTGGAATGAGAGGACCTATAGAGTTCCAAAATCCCCTTCAGGTGGTGGAACTAAATGTCTGCTGGCAACAGCTGCGATTCGAAAAAGCAGGGGAATATGTCGTACAGGTGCTTTGCGATGGTGCTCCAGTAAGTGAACGAAAATTCATAGTCATTGGGCCAGAATATAAGATACCTCCAAATTCCAGAACTGATGCAAGATAATGAGAGATGAAACTATGCGAAAAATCATCATAGCCAATTAGTGTTTGTCGAGAATAGGAAAACAAGAAATGACTCTTGGCCTATTGACAACTCAAATATATATGCACGGCATAACTTCATTGAAGGAAAAAAGAAGTATTGTCAAAGGCCTTATCGGCAGATTAAAGAGCAGATTCAATATCTCCATCGCGGAGGTTGACCATCAGGATAATAAAACTACCGCCGTCATAGCAGTCGCCATTGTCTCCAATGATACAACCTTTATAGACCAGCAGTTTGAAGCAATCATCGGTTTTATGCAGAGAGACGGCAGATTCTACCTCGGCCAAACAAAGCGGGAAATATTCAGGCCGCAGCCGTAATACCCCAAAAAAATCGGCATGGTTCTAAATCACAAAAACCAAAAAATTATCGGAGACGAAAGACCTATGAAAAGCTACCGTAAAGAGCTTTTATTTAATACCAAAAACAGAAGAGAGCTTATCAATATTACACCACAGGTCGAACAAGCCCTCCTGAAAAGCGGAATTAAGGAAGGTCTTGTTTTGTGCAATGCCATGCACATAACCGCCAGTGTCTTTATTAACGATGATGAATCCGGGCTGCATCACGACTTTGAGGTTTGGTTAGAGAAACTGGCGCCGGAGAAACCTTACTCACAATATCATCATAACAGCTTCGAAGACAATGCTGATGCGCACCTTAAAAGAAGCGTGATGGGAAGAGAAGTCGTTGTGGCTGTAACCGATGGTAAGCTTGACTTCGGCCCATGGGAGCAGATATTCTACGGTGAATTCGACGGCAAAAGACAAAAAAGAGTTCTGATAAAAATAATCGGAGAATAAAATATGGATAACGTAAATAGTGCTGTTGCTCGCTTCAAAGAAGGTTTCAACTGCTCACAAGCCATACTTTCTACTTATGGTCCTGGATTCGGCCTGCCTCGTGAAACAGCCTTAAAACTTGCAAGCGGATTAGGCAGCGGCATACGTATGGGCCTAACCTGTGGTGCGGTCGCCGGAGCTTTCATGGTCATCGGATTAAAACATGGACAGACTGACGCAGCAGACAAAACTTCAAAAGAAACAACACTCAGCCTTATAGGACAATTTACTGAGAAATTCAGGTCTCGCAACGGCTCTGTTATTTGCAAGGAATTGCTTGGTTGTGACGTAAGCACGCCCGGTGGATTGAAGACCGCCATAGAAAAGGACTTGTTCAGGAACTTCTGCCCAAAAATGGTGCAGGACGCCGCTGAGATTCTTGAAGAGATTCTCTCAGCCTGATTGGTGGTTTGTGGATTTACTGTTTTTTTTAGCTCAGGTATTTATAATTTCCTGCTCCGGCGCGATGCAGCCGGGGCCGGTTACCGCGACCGTTGTCACGATGGGTTCTCACAGCCGCTATGCCGGCTTGCTTCTGGCGGTCGGCCACGGCATCATCGAATTTCCCCTGATGGTAGTGATTATCCTCGGCATGGCAAAATTCTTCGAGCTGCCGAAGGTTCAGATTGCAATCGGCCTTGCCGGCGGCGTTTTTCTTCTACTAATGGCAATTCAATCAATTTTCAGCCTGAAAGCTAAAGAGCAAATCCTTCACAAAAAACCCCGCGTAAAACGCAGGGCTAAATATTTAGCCCGTGGTTTTACCACGGGTTTATCTTTCGGTTTGGATAAACCAATTTTATCCGGCATTATACTAACTGCCAGCAATCCGTATTTTCTCGTATGGTGGGCTACGGTGGGCCTTGCACTGGCCACTCAGGCCAAACAATTCGGAATCTGGGCCTTTGCTCTTTTTGCTCTTACACACTGGTCGGTTGACCTGATTTGGCTGCAAATTCTATCCTGGGCGAGCTTCAAAGGCTCAGCGTTTTTCGGCCAGCGCTTTCAACGAATAACGCTGCTGTTTTGTGCAGTGGCACTTTTGGGCTTTGGTTTGTTTTTCATCTACAACGCAGTCGGTGCATTAGTTGCCTGACCGTCACCGCAGGGGTGATGGCTAACCATTGTTTAAAATTTGTTTCACGTTGTATCGAGATAAAATGTCACGCTGTGATTGGGAGATTTGCCGCAAAGTTTCCGGCGCATCGGCTGTCGGCTGTGCAAAGCCGGCAGCAGCGACGGCATCAGCAATATCGGATAGTTTGATATTTGCCGGGTCTCTGATGGGAAGGAAACCGGCTGAAGGCTCGGAAGTTCTGGCGATAAGATTACTTGCGACAAGATGGTCGAGAATTTTAACGCCAAACTCGGCTGGAATATCCAGCTTGCTGCAGATAACCTCGGAAGAAATCGGCGCTCGATTCTTTTCAAAGGCAGATGCAATCTCCTTGACAATATTTATAGCAGTAAAGTCGTTGGCAATGAAGTAATGCTCAGTCTTTTTGGCAGCGGCTATCTCGGCTGCGTCGAGCGTTTTTAGATGCTGAGTGGTAAAAGTAAGCTGCAGGCCGAACAGCACTATCAGCCAGGTGACATAAATCCAAAAGATGCTCAGCGGGATAAGGCCAAGCACGCCATACATTTCATTATAGGGAATTAACTTGGTGACATACAATCGAAAGCCCCATTTTGCAAACGACCAGACAAGTGCTGCCACAGCCGCACCCCAGAATGCTGCCTTTGCCTGCACCTTCGTATTTGGCAGGACAAAATAAAGCAGAAAAAACATCGTTGTCGCCACCAGGTATGAGACTACCACAACACCAATGTGCCAAAGTGACCCGCCGAGGGTATGCTGAATCTGCCCGAAGGATGCGTACCTTCCGGCCAGGTAAATGCCTATGCCTATCAGAAGCGGCCCGAGCGTTAAAATCGCCCAGTAGTTAATCACTCTATGCAGAAGGCTTCTGCCGCGCGGCACGTGCCAGATGTTATTAAATGCACGCTCTATCGTTGAAATAAGGCCCAAGGCGGCCCAGATAACCAACGCCACTCCGACCAAAGACAGCGAGCCTTTATCGACATCCGTAAAAAAACCTTTGACTATCCGGTCAAGATGGTCGGTGAGCATTATCTTCTCGCCGGTATCGCCAGGATATTCAATCGTAGTCAGATGTAGCTGATTATAAACCAGGCTTTTAACTCTTTCCCCGACGTTCTGGTAAGCAGGAAAAAGCTGAAACACAAGCAGCATTACGATAGCCAGAGGGACAATGCCGAATATAGTGTGATAGGCCAGAGCCGCCGCCTGCTGGCCGGAACGATTCTTCTGCAAAAGTCTGGCACAGTGTGACCACAGCTTGACTTGAAAAACCACAAACCGGCCAGCCTTGCCGAGCTGTGTCGTCGGGGTGGATAAAAGCTCCTTAATAAACATGCTACAGCCTTTCAATCCTTCATTCAAAAACCCCACGTAAAACGCCGTGCTCCGGCAGGCTCCGCCCTGACGAGTGGGGCTAAATGTCACCGCAAAATACCTTCCAGGCCTCTTCGCAGTTGTTCTTCCAACTGCTGCTTTACCTGGTCCTGAAGAAGTTTAGCGGTATCAAGCTCCGGCTTAGTAATGGTGCCTTTCAGCGGCAAAGTTATCCTTTCACCAACGGTCTTTCCACCCACCCTTGCCGTTTTGCCTGCGGAGGTGTAAGGTAATGTCACCGTCATATCAAGGCTCTTATTCAGGCCGATAACTCCCTTAAAGTTGATGGGCCTGTCACCAATATCAACCTGCATGTCGTTGTACCGGAGGAAGCCTTTGCGAAGTGTAAAATTTGTAGGATGAATTGTAATGTATTGTCCCTGAATATCTGTGCCGGCTATTGCAAGAATCTGGCCGAGCAAATCTGAAGTCTGCAGCCGAAGATTGCTTACCGAAATTGCGCCGACTACCTCTATGTCATTTACCGCATTAGCCTCCAGCGGTATCGCAAGCTTATCGCATTTAAAATTCGCCACACCGCTGACACCGGCTGCATTGGCAAAGAGAGGATTAACATACATCAGCAGCTTCTCGGTGGTTTCTTTGTTGATTTGAATGTCCTTTGCTATATCAATCGGGCCTGGGGTTTTAAAAACGACCGGCTTCTGCTTAAAATCCGCCAATGCGGCGAATTTTAATTGGCCATTGTTCACGGCCGTGGTAAAAGGCGCAATCTCTAATAAGCCATTGCGGATTTGAATATCAACATCGGTCGGACCAAAATGCAGGCCCATATACTGAGCGTTTTGAAAGCCTATTTTGGCTTTGGAGTCAAGACCTGCCATTAATTTATCCGTCTGGCCGACGGGATACCGGCAAAAAAAATTGAGCGTATCCTTTCTTTGACCGGCCATCTCCAGACCCTGCGGCAGAAAGGCTGAAATAGCGCCGCTTACAGCCGACCAGTCGTATTCAAGCTCGGCGCTTCCCTGCAGTGTTGTATTACCCTCCTTGTCAGCCTTATTAAACTGGCCCTTTTTTATCTTTATTTGTGGACTTTCCAGCTCAAGTTTCTTGACGTTAATAGCCTTCTGTGCCGGATTGATCTCGGCATCCAGAATAAGCGAAACCTCTTCCTGCTGGAAAGGCTCTTTTTTGGGTGCGATGAGCTTAAAGCTGTGAATCTTTGTTGAATCAGTAAAGACTTGATAAACATCTTTTTGCGAAGTGACAGAAACTTGCGATTCAGCGATGCCGGAAAGCTGCATATCCTGTGGAAAGGCAGCAAACAAAACCATAAACGGCTGAAGTTTTGCAAGGTCTATCTTTTGCGCCGATGCCAATAACTTTATAGGTTTCGAAGCCTCTTTACCCAATGGCAGAACCGCATCTTTTATGCTCACTTGACCCAGACTTGCATTTATCGTGACAGAACCGATGGCCAGCACGCCGCCTTTCTTATCATAATCAACGGCAAAAGCCACCTCAGCCGACGGCTCGGTTGCGGTGACGCCTCCTTTGGAGCTTAAGACAAGCTCCTTAACGGTCGATGTGCCGGCAGCAGTAATCTTATCACCCTTGACGGAAACCTGTCCCTTGTTTAGAAGCTGCCCTGCCAGCTTATACGGACCGATGTCCACGAATTGTCCAAGCTCGGACTGCAGCTTATTCAAATCGAGCTGGGCATCGTAATTTATCTGTTCGAGATTGCCCTTTGCATTAATCTTGGCAAACGCTGCTGAGACATTTAGCTTGTCAAAACTTATCCGGTTCTTTTCACCCGTTATTTCCACCGCAACGGTTACCGGCTCAGAAATCGCCAGTTTCTTGCCGTCAACGGCTCCAGACAATTCAGTTAAGCCTGCCTGGCCGGTGATTGAAGTTTTACCGGCCTGAGCAAGAGTGCTGACGCTGCCTGAGAGCCTTCCCGACGTGACTTTCATTCCTTCTTTAAGGCCTGTTGTTTTGGGTAACTGCGACAGTACAGCCGCCACATCGCAGCTGAAATTGCCCTTCAGACTGAGATTTGTCCCGCCCTGCAGAATTTCGGCTAAAGATTTAAGGGTAACAGGGACAGTTCCGCCCGCATCAGCCTGTGCCCAGTCGCTTTGCACATGAAAACGTTCTATATTAAACACTTGCTCTTTTTGGCTCAGCTTCACATCGACGTCAAGGATGCTGCTTTGTAGTCTATCGCCTTTGAGCTGCGGGCCGGTTATATCAAGGTTCTTTACCTTTATTCTGGCGGCGAGATTTTCAATCCGGCCATCTTTAACTTCTCCGGTAACGTTGGCGGTAAGCACGCCTTTTGTCTGAAGCCCGACATTAGCCAATTCAAGAATCGGCTCTATAGACGCGAGATTCAAGTCATTTACTTCGATGGTTAAGCCGCCGGTGGTACCCTGGAGTGACCAGCCGTTTTTTACGCTCGGCGTGACCTGGCCGGCTGCACTAATCTTTGAGGCTGAGGCTGTCTCATCGCTTGTCACAGCCATATCGACTTTAAAATTCGATTGCTGGCCAAGCGGTCTCAAACTCAGTGTGGAATTTATCTGTGAAAGCTCCACGGTTTTTGCTTTTGAATCTGTTATCTTCAAATCGCCGTCATTAACGACAACATCCATGACAAGATCGATATTTCTGGTTTTTACAGGGACCGGCTGCCCAACGCGCTCGAGCTTGGTTTCAGGTCTGTTTTTGAGATTCACGCTTACCTTTGGCTGGTCAATCACTGTTTGGCCGAAGGATAAATCGCCCATCAAAAGAGAGCTGTAATGCGGCTTTGTTGCGATTTGCTTTACCTGCACGGAAGTCAGGCCGGCGTTATCTTTGAAGCTAAAACCCGTAATTTTGATGCCTTTGAACCAGCCCATAGAGAGATTGATAAAGTTCGCTCGGCCATTTATGTACCTGTTGATCTTAGCAGATATAATTTGTTGGCCTTTCTTGGACGAAACAAATGCAGGCAAAAGCAATAATGCCAAAACAATCAAAACGACGACAATTGACACTATCCACATGGTGAGCCTGAGTACGGCTCTTTTTTGCGGTTTGGCCTCGATACTTTTTTCTTCTCGCATAATTTTATCCCCCGTAATAAGTGAATCGTGAATCGTGCTACAAAACACTATTCACGAATCACGAATCAATCGTGCAGTATCTCGTCCGATTTGTGCTTGACAGTCTCGTCAACCTTGTCGGAGTGCTTTTTAGTAAGGTCATCAATCTGTTTCTTGCCATTGTCAAGGTCGTCTTCGGTGATGAGCTTTTCCTTTTCCTGTTGCTCGAGATGCTTGATTGCATCTCTTCGCACATTGCGGATGCTGACTTTTGCTTGTTCGCCGATTTGCTTAACCTGGACCACAAGCTGCTTTCTTCGTTCCTCGCTGAGAGGTGGAACGTTGAGCCGGATGATTTTGCCGTCCACGACGGGAGCAATGCTGAGGTCGCTGCTTTTAATCGCTTTTTCTATCTCCTTGGTCGAAGCCGGGTCGAATGGCTTTATCACAATCATATCAGGCTGGGGCGTTGCCAAAGTTGCCAACTGCTTCAAAGGCGTGGATGAGCCATAATAATCGACCTTGATGTTCTCAACCAAGGCGGTAGAAGCCCTTCCCGTCCGCACGGTTTTCAACTGGTCGTGCAGAACCTCAAGAGCCTTTTTCATCTTCGATTCGCTATCGGCTAAAATTTCTCTTACCGGCATAATTTATCCCCCTCGACTTTTCAGCAAATTAACGTTCCAACCTTCTGGCCGCTCAGGGCCTTGGTAATATTGCCAACCTTAAAAATATTCAAAACAACTATAGGGATATTATTGTCCTGGCAAAGACCTATCGCCGCATGGTCCATCACTCTAAGGTTTTGCTTCAGCACGTCACTATAAGACAGTTTTTCGAATAATTGAGCTTTCGGATTTTTTTGTGGGTCGTCGCTATAAACGCCTTCGACTTTTGTCGCCTTGATAAGCAGCTCCGCATCAAGCTCCGCCGCCCGAAGAGCCGCGCAGGTATCGGTTGTAAAGTAAGGGTTTCCCGTGCCGCCGGCCAATATGACTACTCTTCCATTCTCAAGATGATGCAAAGCACGCCTGCGGATAAAAGGCTCACACATCGCAGCGACCTCGATTGCGCTTAAGACCCTGGTCGGCTGGCTGAGCTTCTCTAACGTCTCCTGCAGCGCACAGGCATTTATAATGGTGGTTAGCATACCCATATAGTCGGCTGTGTTCCTGGGTATTTGACTGGCCTGAGAAAATTGCTCGCCGCGAATGAAGTTGCCGGCCCCGACAACGACTACTATTTGTGAGCCAAGATTACAAACCTCCGCTACTCTCTTGGCGATAGACTCCAGCGAGGAGCTGTCGATCCCGAATCCTCCGGGCTTGCAGAAGCTCTCGCCCGAAAGCTTCAGCACCACGCGTTTGTACTTACTCTTTGCCATTGTCAAAATAATCTTTTCTGTTTTTGTTCGTTATTGAGGCGTTCTTCTGCTGTTTTACAATATTCTTCCGATATGTCTATACCAATGTATCTTCTTCTCAGTTTGTGTGCCACCAGTGTAGTAGTTCCAACGCCGTTAAACGGGTCCAAAACAATGTCATCTTGGTAACTAAATAATTTTAATAATCTTGCAACTAATTCTTCTGGAAACATAGCCGGATGGTTGTATTTCTTCATGTTATTTTCCGGAGCGATATCCCACTTTGCGTAAACCCACTTTTTAAATTCATCCCCTGTAATATCTACCTTATCAGCAGAACCTTGCTTTTTATGCGATTCTTTGCAAAACACTTCAATAAATTCCCATGTATATTTCAGATAGGGCATGCTTGGACTTTTCCAGCTACCCCAAGCGGTATATTTACAATTATAATTATGTTTTTCCCAAAGAATTTCGGCTTTCCAAATCAAACCCAGATTCAGCAGTTGATTCGAAATAATGTGATGTGTAGGAATGTAATCTGAAAACAACGGCTGAATATTTACGCATAATCTGCCGCCGGGTGTCAGGACACGATAGCACTCACTCCAGATTTTGTTCAATTTATCAAAGTAATCCTGCCAATATAAGGCGTCTTTGTTTTTATCGCCTTCATACTCTAACCCAAAGTTGTAAGGCGGTGAGGTTATGACAATATCTATAAAGTTATCAGGGAACGTTTTAAGGATCGATTCACTGTCCCCGCATACAACCTGATTTATTACGCTGGATACATCTGTTCCGTTGGGTTTGGACTTTGTCACAGTCTGGTATTTTGTTCCATTGCGTATCTTTTCTTTTTGTGCGCGGTCGGCAACCTTTCGCTCCCTTTTTAAGAGCTTCGCATCTGGGCACAACAAAACTGTTTCTCTTTGTCGGAAACTGTTCATATCATCTTGCCAGTCTCGATCATTTTCTCAACATTATACCAGTCTGCATTTATATGTGACTCGACAAACTTGAATAAATCGAAAACTAAATCATCGAAGATTAGATTTAGCTGCTTTGATTTTCGTTTTTGTTTCCTCAAAACATATATCTGGTCGATCATCAATGAATGTTTAGGATCAACCTCAAGGCTCACATTATACGCCTCTGTAACTATCAGAAACTTACAGTAGGGATTACCCCTCTTAATCTTTTCCGCGTTTGCTATCGCACCGTCCAGCATCGTTTTATCGAGATAAGTCTTACACTCAATAGAAATTATAGGAACATAAACTTCTTTTGCTTTCCAATTCTCGCTGTTTGAAACTCTTGACTTTATTATAACTTCCTTTGAGATCGAAAAATCTTGTTCTTTAACGTTTACGACAAATTCTGCATTATTTTCGAAAGAATCAATGTTTCGAGGAGCAAAGTATAGATTTGAATACGCTTCCATACGACCTAAGTTTATTTTTTTATTTTGCAACTTCTTAATATCTTTGAACAAATAGTACAGGAATTCTTCTATTACTGTGGAGTGCAACTTATCTTGATGGATAAATCCAGTAGTTCTACCCTTTTCTTTTTTGAATTTTGGTTGGTCGATGAAATTCTTATATTGGTTAAGTAGTTTGACCTTCTTTGCGATATCTTCTTTGGAAATACCAGCAATCTTCAGATTTTCCTTTCTCCACTTTTCATACTCGCTTTTTATTTCACAAAGGAGTCTTTTATTTTCTTCGTTTCTTTCGGTCCGAATTTTTCCTTCGATATTATCACCATGAATAAAAAAACTCATGGTTCACTCCCTTGCCCACCCTCCGAACATTGTATCGTTTGTTATTATCCTACGTCGAAGCGTACGAATCGTTTTATTTTCGCTGTGCCGCCGGCCTGCTTTGCAGAATCAGCGAGGATCTGTGCAACCGTCTTGCTGTCATCCTTGACAAAAAGCTGGTCCAGCAGGCAATTC